>CAZXRS010000013.1:0-19073 GCA_964642635.1 uncultured Bifidobacterium sp.
TCTGCTACAACACCTATGGCGTGAAGTTTCCGATGTTCTCCAAGAGTTCGGTGCGCGGCAACGAAGCTAATTCGCTATTCGCAGCACTACGCAAGGCCGGCGCGAAAGAGCCGGGCTGGAATTTCTTCAAGTACCTGATCGACCGCGACGGCAAACTGGTCGCCAGCTACGGCAGTATGACGCGACCTGACGACAAAGCGTTTGTCAGCACGCTCGAAAAAGCGCTAGCGCAGCAGTAAGCGATTCACCGTTTCTGCTGCGACGCCTCCCGGTCTCAGGCCGGTGGCACGCCGAAGTATGACCTTCCCCCCGAATTTGTCACTTCCCGGCAGGCGTCGCAGCTTTTTTATTCCTGAAGCTCTTATCTGGGACTGGATATGAAGATCGCAGTCATTGGCGCAGGCATCTCCGGATTGTCGGCCGCGTGGCAGTTGTCGCGCGACGGACATGAGGTGTCGCTGTATGAAGCCGGACAGTATTTTGGTGGGCACACGAATACTGTAGATATCGAGGTCGATGGCCAGCGCTTCGGTGTAGATACCGGATTTCTGGTCTTCAATCACCGCACCTATCCCAATCTGGTTCGTGTGTTTGAAGAGCTCGATGTGCATACGACCGCGAGCGATATGTCCTTCGCGGTGAAAATGCCGATGTCCGACGCGCCCCACGCGCGTGTGCTCGAATGGGCAGGCAGCAATCTTGATACCGTGTTTGCACAGCGCAGCAATCTGCTGTCGCCGCGCTTCTGGCGCATGCTACGCGACATTCTCCGTTTCAATCGCGAGACCACCGCCATGGCGCTGATGCCGGGCGCGATGGAAGAAACACCACTGGGTGACTTCCTCACAGCAAACAGCTATAGCGATGAATTCCGTGATTGGTATCTGCTGCCGATGGCAGGCTGCATCTGGTCATGCCCGACCGCTCAGATGCTCGCGTTCCCGCTCGCGACCTTCGTACGCTTTTGTCATAACCACGGACTGATTCAGGTCAGTGACCGTCCGCAGTGGCACACGGTGACGGGTGGCGCACGACATTACGTACAAAAGATGCTGGCCGAGATACCGAACAAATTTCTGAATACGCCAGTGCGCTCAGTGAGCCGCGTTGACATCGGCATGCAGCAGGTACGCGTTGATTCTGCACTAGGTGAGCGCGTCTACGATCACGTGATTCTGGCTGCGCACAGCGACCAGACGCTTGCGATGCTGGAAGACGCGAGCGCCGCGGAACGCGCGATCCTGTCAGCTGTCGCTTATCAGCCGAACCGCGCGGTGCTACACACGGACGCAAGCTGCCTTCCTCAACGACAGAAGGCATGGTCGGCATGGAATTATGAAAGTGCCGGCCCCGGCGAGTCCGAAGTTTGTGTGCACTATCTGCTGAACAAACTACAACCGTTACCTGTAGAGACACCGGTGATCGTGTCGCTCAATCCGCTGCACGAACCGGATCCCGCAACGGTACTGGGTAGCTTCGACTATGCGCATCCGGTATTCGATGGTCCGGCGATCGCCGCGCAGCGCAAGCTGGCTGCGGTACAAGGTACGCGCAACACTTGGTTCGCGGGTGCGTGGACTGGCTATGGCTTCCATGAAGACGGACTGAAGTCAGGACTAGCCGTAGCCGAAGCTATATCGGCGATGACTTCGCTCGGTACTCAGCGCGCCGCCTGAACCTGCGATGACCGAGCTATCCCGACCCCAGCTAAGTATTGGACAGGTCCGGCATCGTCGCCTGCGACCTGCAAACAATGCCTTCAGCTATGGCGTGTTCACGCTGATGCTGCCACTGCGTGCACTCGGCGATGCTTCGCTCGGCAGTCGTTTTTGCTCACGCAATCGTTTTAACGCGCTGTCTTTCTACGACCGTGACCATGGCGATGGCCGTACGCCGCTGCTGGCTTGGATAGACGATTGCCTCCGTAAGGAGGGCATCACAGACGCCGACGGCGAGGTATGGCTACAGACTTTCCCGCGTGTGCTCGGCTATGTATTTAATCCTGTCTCGTTCTGGTATTGCCACCGTCGTGACGGCGCGCTGCGTGCGGTGGTCTGTGAAGTGAACAACACCTTTGGCGAGCGGCATTGTTATTTGCTCGACACCGGCGGCGAGATGCCCTGGGGACGCGAGCTATCGGCGAAAAAGATTTTTCATGTATCGCCATTTTGCGCGGTCGAGGGCAGTTACCGTTTTCGTTTCATGCGTGCGATACAACAGCACCCGTACACCACCAGCGAGCGCATCGTTGCCCGCATTGACTATCATGACGCGCAGGGGCCGCTATTGCTGACGAGTGTGTCCGGCACGCTGCAGCCGCTGAATGACGCGAATGCCGCGAAAGCTTTTCTCAGCCACCCGATGATGACGTTGGGCGTGATCTTTCGCATTCACTGGCAAGCGCTGAAGCTGTTTATCAAGCGCGTACCCTTCTTCAGTAAACCACAACCTCCCGCAAAGGCATTGAGCAGATGAACGAGATCGTCTCCGCCCCCACCGATGTGCAGCCAGCCGTTACTGCCACCTCCGGCATGCCTGGCGCCATGCCCCCACAGGCGCGTATCGTTGTGCAGATGTTGCGCCGGCTAGAGCATGGCGCACTGCGACTCACCTGCCCTGATGGCACGGTACTGAGTTTCGGCGACGACAGTGCACCGGTATCGTTGAAAATGAATAACTGGGATCCGTGCTCGGCGGCGCTGAAGTCCGGTGATATCGGCTTTGCAGAGAGCTATATCACCGGCGACTGGACGACAGACAACCTGACCGCACTGCTGCAACTGCTTGCGCGCAACCGCAATGCACTGGAAGACGCGATCTACGGCAGCTGGTGGGGTGGTTTGCTGTACCGCTTGCGCCATCTGTTCAACCGTAATTCGAAATCGGGTAGCCGTCGCAATATTCACGCGCACTATGACATCGGCAATGCGTTTTACCGGCTATGGCTGGATCCGTCGATGACCTATTCCAGCGCGCTGTTCGCCGAGCCGACGATGACGCTGCAAGAAGCCCAGCATGCGAAGTACGCGCGCATCCTGGAACAACTGAATCTGCGCGCAGGCGAACGGCTACTGGAAATCGGCTGCGGCTGGGGTGGCTTTGCAGAACTCGCGACGAGCGCGCAGATGCACGTGACCGGGCTCACTTTGTCGACCGAGCAGCTCGAATTCGCGCAGCAGCGTTTGCAGAACGCCGGATTGGCTGCGCAGGCCGATCTCAGGCTGCAGGATTATCGCGATGTTGACGGCGAATTCGACGGCATTGCATCGATAGAGATGTTTGAAGCCGTGGGTGAGCAGTACTGGGATAGTTATTTTGCTTGCGTCGCGCAACGCCTTAAGCGCGGCGGTCGTGCATGCATCCAGACGATCACCATTGCCGACCAGCTGTTCGCGCGCTACCGCAAGGGCAGCGACTTTATTCAGCAATACATTTTCCCGGGTGGCATGCTGCCGTCGCCGGAAGTTTTCCGCGCACACGCGCAGCGTCATGGACTTGATGTCGCTAACGAGCATGCCTTCGGACTCGACTACGCACGCACACTCGCCACTTGGCATAGTGCGTTCAATGATGTGCTCCACGAAGTTCGTGCTCAGGGCTTTGACGATCGCTTCATCCGGACCTGGCAGTTTTATCTGTCGTACTGCGAAGCGGGCTTCCTCGAGCGGAACATCGATCTGTATCAGTTCACACTGATCAAGCGCTGAGTTGCGTATGCAAGCGCTGTTTCGCAGTGCACTGTTCGGCCTCGTCCTCTTGATGACGGCTGTGTTCGCGCAGCAGCAGGTGCCGCTGCCCGGCGCTAGCGTGATCGGCAGCGGCACCTTCCGGTGGTTCGGCCTGACACTTTATGAAGCGACGCTGTTCGCCGACCGCGATAGCTTCAATGCCGACACGTGGGCTAACGCACCCCTCGCCCTCGAACTTGCCTATACACGCTCATTAGCAGGCGACAAAATCGCCGTCGCCAGCACCGATGAGATGAAAAAGCTCGGCGTCGGCAATGCAGCGCAACTACGTGCCTGGGACATGGCAATGAAACAGATCTTCCCGACCGTGAATGAAGGTACGCGGCTGACAGGTGTATATCGACCCGGGCAGCCAACGCGCTTCTTGCTCAATGGCGATCCTTTGGGTGAAATCGCTGATCCAGCGTTTGGCCCGGCCTTCTTTGCGATCTGGCTGAACCCCGACACCAGCGCGCCGAAGCTACGTTCTGCGCTGTTAGGAAAGCGATGACGCTGACGCGCGCGCAATTAATCAGCTACGGATTGTTCGGTCTGCCGCTCGCACTGGTGGCGTTGCCAGTGTATGTGATGGTGCCGCAACTCTATGCGGGTAGTCTGGGCATGCCGCTGGCCGTGGTGGGTGCGATTCTGCTGGGTGCGCGCGTGCTGGATGCCTTTATTGATCCGCTGCTCGGTCGCTGGATGGATGGCTCTCGACACAGCCGCGGCTACGCGAGCTTCGTGCTGCTGTCGCTGCCTTTGCTGGCGATTGGTTTTATGGCGCTGATGCTGCCACCTGCGCTGAGTCAAGCGCAGCTGGCTGCCTGGTTCGGTGCAAGTCTGGTGTTGGTGTACGGTGGTTATTCACTGGCGACGATTGCGCACAACAGCTGGGGCGCCAGTCTCACGCAGCAGCGTGGTGAGCGCGCGCGACTGACCGCTACACGCGAAGGCTGCGCGCTGGTAGGTGTGGTGCTGGCAGCGATCTTGCCACCGCTGGTTGGCATCTCGGGCGTGGTGGTGGCCTTCGTCGTACTCTTGCTCGCAGGCGCGCTGCTCTTGCTGAAGCATTCACCCCGCGCATCCACAAGCACCGTAGTGGCTGAACAGGGTCGTTGGTTATTGCCGCTGACCGTGCCACGCTTTCGATGGCTATGCGCTGTGTACGCCATGAACGGTATTGCAGCGGCAGTGCCGGCCACGCTATTCCTGTTCTTCGCGTCAGACAAGTTGCAGCTGCCGCAGTATGCTGCGTTGTTCCTGATACTGTACTTCGCATCTGGCGGACTCGCGCTACCGCTGTGGACTCGCTTGGCAGCGAATATCGGCGAGGCACGCGCCTGGTTGCTGGCGATGTTGTTAGCCATTGTGGCCTTCACCTGGACTGCGCAGTTGTCGGCAGGCGCATTACTGCCGTTCGCAGTGATTTGCGTACTGACAGGTGCCACCCTCGGCGCTGATCTTGCGCTACCACCGGCGCTACTGGCCGGCGTGATTGGTGCGGCCGGCCATGGTGGCGAACGTGAGGGCAGCTACTTCGGTGTGTGGAGCTGGATCACGAAAATGAATCTGGCACTGGCAGCCGGCATTTCACTGCCATTGCTCGAATGGCTGGGGTATGCGCCCGGCGCGACTGATGATGGCGCACTATCGGCGCTCACCATCGGCTACGCTGTGCTGCCCTGCCTGTTAAAAGCAGGCGCAGCGCTCCTGTTGTGGCGCGCGCCATTGAATGATGTCTAAAAGGAGGGACCATGACATGCCAACCCCTGTTTCGCGCACTGCTGCTAGCTTGCGCACTAATACTCACCGGATGCGGAGCCACGATGCAAGCCTCTGATTACACCGGCGAGCAACCTAAGCTCGACCTGAAGTCTTATTTCAACGGCACCGTCGATGCCTGGGGTATGTTCCAGGATCGCAATGGCAAAGTCATCAAGCGTTTCACCGTCGTGATGGACTGTACTTGGGAAGGTGATACCGGCACGCTGGACGAGCACTTCACTTATTCCGACGGCAGCACCCAGCGTCGGGTGTGGACCTTGAAGAAGGTCGGTGAGGATCGCTATATCGGCACTGCCTCCGATGTGGTCGGTCAGGCAGATGGATCGACCGGTGGCAATGCCTTCAACTGGCGCTATACGCTCGCGCTCCCTGTGGATGACAAGGTCTATCACGTGAAGTTTGACGACTGGATGTTCATGATGGATGACAAGGTGATGCTCAACCGCGCCGTGATGAGCAAATTTGGATTCCGCCTCGGCGAAGTGACACTGTCGTTCAGGAAGCGCGACACGTGATGTCGTCGATGAATCCGCGCATCACCGACTGGCGCGTGAAACGCGTATGGGTGATCGGCGCCTCGACCGGCATTGGCGCAGAGACGGCGAAGCTGCTGCTGTCGCTCGGCGCTCATGTCGCACTATCGGCTCGTACCGACGCAGCTTTGCAAGCAATCGCGAACGGACACGCGCAGGCACTGACGCTGCCACTCGACGTTACCGATGCCTCGCAACTGGCTGCTGCACACACCCGATTGATTAACGAGTGGCAGCAGATTGACCTCGTACTGCTGGTTGCCGGCATGTACAACGAGATGCGCGCTGACAGTATCGATATGGCTGTGGTGAATCGTACGCTCGATGTCAACCTGCGCGGTGTATTCCATAGCTTGCATACCGTGCTGCCGACGATGCTGTCGCAAGGCGCGGGGGGCATCGGTATCGTCTCATCGGTTGCGGGCTTCCGCGGCTTGCCGAAGGCACTAGCTTACGGACCAACGAAGGCGGCGCTGATCAATCTGGCAGAATCCTTGTACATGGATGTTCGCTCGCGTGGTGTAGCGGTCTATCTGATCAATCCGGGCTTTGTTGATACCCCCGCGACGAAGCAGAATGATTTCGAGATGCCTGCGCTGATCAGTGCGCCTGAGGCAGCGCGCGAAATCGTGCAAGGTCTGGAACGCGGTGAATTCCACATTCATTTTCCGAAGCGCTTCACGAACTGGCTGCGCTTCGCGCGACTACTTCCCTACAGACTGTACTTCTGGTTAATTCATAAGGTGACCGGGCTATGACGCATGAAACCGGCCTGAAGGCATTGATTGATTTCTTCGAATCGATATCACCGGAGAGTGCGCGCGAGTTATCGCGTGTTTATACGGATGAGGTGTGGTTCAAAGATCCGTTCAATGAAGTGACAGGCATCGCCGAAGTGAGCCGGATTTTCATTCACATGTTCGAGCAAGTCGATGCGCCGCGTTTCGTGGTGACGCATAGTGTGCTGCAGGGAGAGCACGCCTTTCTCACTTGGGACTTTCTATTCCGCATGAAGCGTGGCTCAGCAGATGAGCAATGCATACGCGGCGCGACGCATGTGCGCTTTGCGGCGGATGGGCGTGTGGAGTTTCATCGCGACTACTGGGATGCGGCGGAAGAATTGTATGAAAAGCTGCCGGTGCTGGGGGCGTTGATGCGGTGGTTGAAGAGGAAGGCGCGTGATTGAATCTGCGGCGCAATTCAAGCTAAGACACTGAATCAGTATCTTGTGTTGTACCCATCAAAAGTTTGCGACATCAGACAGAGCAGTGCACCAACCCGACCGTCGCCTAAGCCTTAGACGCCCGCTTACGCCCAGCCGTCTTAGCCGCCGTCTTCTTCACCGCCGCTTTCTTAGCCGTTTTCTTCGCAGCCTTCTTCATTGGCGCAGCGGCCGGTGTCATTGCCTGATTCACTGCATTTGAAAACTGTTCCTGAACCGTATTCCACCAGAGTGCGGGATTGGCGAACTGTGCCGCCATTGCCGCAGCATCCGGTGTCGTGCCGGTGGACGCCGTAGATTCGGAGGTACTCGATTTCGTGAACGGCGATTCAAATTCGGGCTTGTCATCGCTAGCTGCCGACGCCGACCCAGCCTTCGCAAAACTTTGTCCCATGGAGCGCAGCGCGGACAGCGTTGCGCTCTGCACCTCCAGCGCCTGTATCGAACTACGCAGCATGTTCATATTGATTTGCAACCACGACTCGACGGCCTTCAGCTCGGCGATCTGTTTGTCGATGTCATCTGGTGACAGCGACGGCATGCTCATTCCAGGCATCATTCCGGGAATCTTCATCGAACCCCACAGGTTCTTAACGAAGTCGAGCGTATCCCCCATCGCGTTTGCGCCGGGGATGTTGAACATGTCATGACTGCCGTGATTGGCCATTGCATCTCTCCACCATCAGTAATGCTGCAAGAGTAGCAGATCGGCGCGCGCCACTGACACACTGAATACAGTGCAACGACGCCGCTCATGTGCTGCGGCAAACCATTACACTTACGAGATGCCCTTACACTCTGCACCCGCCCAGCGCTCGCGCCCCGTTCGGCGCAGGCTGGGTATCGTCATCGCCGTGCTGCTGGTGACTCTGTTGGCACATTTGCTAGTGCTCGAATGGCTGAAAAATGAACTGCAGATGATTGCCCCGGCCGATGACGATGACGCACCCGTGATCAGTCTGACTTTGCCACCGGCCATGGATTCAGCGCCGCCGCCCAAGCCGGCTGAACCACCGCCGATGCCGGCAGACAGCAAGAAGGCCGTGGCCGCTGTACCCAAGTCCGCGCCTAGCACCGAGGAGGCGACGCCCGAAGCACCTCTAGCATCCGAGGCGAACGCTACCAACGACGGCAGCATTCCAACCGCGAATGGATCGGCGACTGCTCAGGATCAGCCCGTTGGCGAAACTTCCTCATCCCCATCGACCACCAGCAATGCGCTGTTTGAGCGTGTCAGCCCGCCGCCACCGGCGGTATTGAGTTTCGATGCAATCGGGATAAAGAACGATGGCAGACGCATCGAGGGACACGGCACCATAAGCTGGCTGCATAATGGAAATAGTTATACCCTTGATGCCGAAGTCAGCGTGCTGATGTTTACACTGCTGAAATATCGAAGCAACGGCGAATTAGGCAAACTGGGGATTGCGCCGCTGCTGTACGCGGAGAAGCGTATCGGTCGCTCGGAAACGAATACGCATTTTCAACGCTCGGCGGGCGTCATCAGTTTTTCGGCATCCACGGCAACTGTGCCGGCAAATCATGGCGAGCAGGATCGGGGCAGCTGGGTGTGGCAACTGGCCTCACTGGGTCGCGGTGATCCGGAAAAATTCGAATCGGGACTGGTACTGGAGATGGTGGTCGCGGGCACCAAAGCGGTAGACGTGTGGCGTATTTATGTGAACGGACGCGAGAATATCTCACTACCCGGCGGCGAAGTTTCGGCATGGCGAGTATCGGTGATTCCCGGCGAAAACAGCTTCGACAAGCAGGTTGATGTCTGGCTTGCGCCGGAGCGAGACTGGTATCCGGTACGCATGTCACATCAGGATAAGAACGGCAATCGTGTCGAGCTGTTGCTGACAAAAATACAGCCTAAATCAATGTAGAGATGAATGAATGGATCGTAAGAAGTTAAAGCAACTTGCTGCGGCATGGATGGCTAGCGCATCACTGGCTTACGCGGCAGATACATCGGTGGCGGTGAAGCCACCGCCACCAGCGCAGCTCATTTACAAGGCACATGCAGACGTGCGTGGCATCGTACTGGAAGGCGAGAGCGAGATTGACTGGCGCTGGGATGCAAAGCATTACCAGTTGTCGCTGGAGACTCGCGCTGCGTTGACGGGTGTACTACTCGCTGATACCAGCGAAGGCGGATTCGACCGTAACGGCTTCGCACCCGACAGCTACACCGCGCGCCGCTTCATGAAAAATAAATCTGTCGCGCGCTTTGACCGCACTGCCGGAGAGATCGACTTTGCCGGTGATGGTCCCACCTACAAGCTGAAGGGTGGCGAGCAGGATCGCGTCAGTGTGCTGTGGCAGCTACTGTCCATGATGCGCGCGCGACCGGCCGACTTCAAACCGGGTACGCGCAAGAGTTTTTATGTCGCAGGGCATCGCGGTGGTGACGGATGGACCTTCGAAGTCAAAGAGAAGTCACGTCTGCGCTCTGCGTTCGGCAATATCGATACGCTGCATGTTGCGTATGTACCAGAAGATAAATCCACCAAGACCGCGGTTGAGGTCTGGTTTGCACCGTCACAAGAGTGGTTTCCGGTGCGCATACGCTTCTCGGAGCCGAATGGTGACTACATTGACCAGACCCTAGAGCAAGTGAATCGCAAATGACAGTTTTGAATGCATCGGCGCTGGTGCTGTTCTCCGGCGGACAGGACTCTGCCACCTGCCTGGCGTGGGCTTTGGAGCGCTATGCACGCGTCGAGACACTGGGCTTTGACTACGGGCAGCGGCATGCGATTGAACTGACGGTACGCCCTCAGCTACTTGATGCGATGCGCGCACTGAAGCCGACATGGGCAGAGCGTCTCGCCGATGATCATCTGCTTGATTTGTCGGCGCTTGGAAAGATCTCCGATACGGCGCTTACTAGCGACGCTGAGATCACGATGCAGGCGAACGGTCTGCCGAACACGTTTGTGCCGGGTCGTAATGTATTGTTTATCACGCTGGCAGCAGCACTCGCGTATCGACGCGGCATTGATGTGCTGGTCGGCGGTATGTGCGAAACCGATTACTCGGGTTATCCGGACTGCCGCGACGATACGATGCAGTCGCTGCAAGCCACACTGCGCTTGGGTATGGCGACCAACGTCACGATCGCTACACCGCTGATGTGGCTGGATAAAGCGGCCACCTGGAAGCTCGCCGAAAGCCTCGGCGGAGATGCGCTGGTTGATCTGATTCGCAGCGGTACGCACACCTGCTATCTCGGTGAGCGTGGCGTGCTACATGACTGGGGCTATGGTTGCGGCAAATGTCCGGCTTGTGAGCTGCGGGCGAAGGGATATGAAACATTTATCAGGTCAACTGAACCTTGAAGGATATCGCCCTACACGATCGATAGCATCCCTATGGGGCGCAAACGCGTGCTCTCTAAGGAATCACAGGAATCATGATCTCATTTCGACGTCGCCAAGGCAGCGTGAAGGGATCATCGTAGCGAGCCACTTGGGGCTGACCGACTATCTTCAGTTTTTTTGAGCTGATCCACACCTTCAGTTTTTCTGTGTGCTCTTCGATTGACGACTTGGTCGTCCAGCCACTAAACCGAACCACTGCCATCTGATGCTCAGGTACCTTTTTCAGGCGCACCTCAGCGTTCTTGGGCTTGGGTAGTGAATCCAGATTTTCACCATCAGGCATCACAAATTGCAGGCGCCAGCCCGAAGGCTTTTCTTCAACGGTGACGGGTGCCGTCATTGCGATTTTTTTGCTTCCACCATCCGGCAGAAAATTTTCACCAAAAATATAGGCAGCGACGCGCCGAAAGCCTCGGGTGCTTGCAGAATCAAAATCGCCCGCCACATCGGTTTCAGCGATCACGTAATCTGAGTAAGCACGATGCTCGAACGGCGGCTCGCTGATCAGGGATCGGTACGCAGGTTCTTCAATGGCCATGGCGTGACTCGCAAAGAATAAAAAAATTAACGGAATGCCGCGAAATATCCTCATGGCTCTTTGACCTCACTTTTATTGATGCTCAGGATTGGTGCAAAACTATTTATACATCGCCAATCTTTTCATTGGAGTCCTCGGCCGTTGCATTTTTCGCTTCGCATTCGCACCCGGAGTACGCGTTCGCGACTTTTATTGGCGAGCAAATGTCCTAGTGACTAGCGTGCACTTTCTTTGTTGACATGCTCTCTGATTACAATCCTGTAATAACTAAAAATTTTACTTGAGTGATGAGCATAAATCTTTACCCTATACCTACTCCGATAAAAACGCTTGTTGCCCAGCCATGCCACCACGACAAATTGCGCGACTGCTCGGCGCGCTCTGCTTTGAAGAACGAATCCAGATTATTGAAGCGCTCATCGCGGCGGGTGACGAAGGCATGAGTCCGCAAAGTCTGGCCGAGGCCACGGAACTTAGAAACTCTGAGGTGACTATCAACCTCGATTATATGTCTAGTACAGACATGGTGAAGACGCGACAAACCAGTACAGGACCGATTTTTTATGTTGATCTGGACTTGCTTGAGAATTTATTCGCCTTCTTGGTGGATAACTATGGTGCTGGCGCGCGCCAGGTAATCAAGTCCTCGCAAAACTTAGCTGCACTAACCGACTGATTTTAAGAAACCTCTGGCGCCGACCAAAGAATCAAGCCGCCCGCTCTCCGCGAGACACCATCCGCGCGCCCAATCTCAACTCTTCCAGCAAGCGCACCTCTTTTTCTTTCGCATTACGCAGATGCCGTTCTTTCACATGGCCGTATCCGCGAATTTCTTCGGGGATGCTCGCGATGGCGATGGCCTGTGGCAAGCGATCCGCTGTGAGGGATGCACATAGCATAGAGATATTGTCGCGGTAATCTTTGATGAGCGCGCGCTCGGTCTTTCGTTCTTCGGTGTAGCCGAAGGGGTCAAGTAGCGTACCGCGCAGGAAGCGCAGGCTGGCGAGTACCGGAAAAGCAAACCCAACCCACCGACCAAATTGCCGCTTCACCAGATGACCTTTCGAGTCACGCTTCGCGAGTAGCGGTGGTGCAAGGTGATACTTAATCTTATAGCTGCCTTCAAACTGATTCGCAATACGTGTTTTGAACGCTGAATGACTATGTAGCCGCGCCACTTCATACTCATCTTTGTAGGCCATCAGCTTGAACAAATAGCGCGCAACCGCTTCAGTTAATCGTAATGGCTGCCCCTGTGCGATGACTCGGCCTTCATTGGCGCGCACTCGCGCGACGAAGTCGCGGTAGCTGTCCGCATATCTCGCGCTCTGATAGGCCGTGAGGAATTCCACGCGCCGCCGAATCAGATCATCAAGTGATTCTTTGCGCTTGAAGTCGATCACTTGCGCCGGCGCCAGGCCATTGACTTCATGCTCCAGTGCCTTCAGGTCATGCGCAGCGATTCTTCCCCAAGCGAATGACTGCAAGTTGAAGTCGATAGACACCGCATTCAACGCTATGGCTTTCAACAGCGCCGCTTCCGGTAACGGTATCCAGCCACGCTGCCATGCATATCCCAGCATGAACATATTGGTCGCGATGGAATCCCCCATCAGCGCCGTCGCGAGCCTGCCTGCCTGCAGGGCATCCACATGATCAGCACCGCAGGCCTCACCGATCACAGCCACAGAGCCAGCGTCCGGATAAGACCAGTCCGGATTCTTCACGAAGGCAGCGGTGGGGGCGAGGGTGGCGTTAACCACCGCGTGCGTGCGTCCTTGCCCCATGCGTGACAGCGCGTCTTTGCTGGCGGCCACCAACACGTCACAGGCGATTACCAGATCGGCGGCTCCGGTGCCGACGCGGGTCGAGAACAGATGATCGTCCGTCTCAGCGATACGTACATGGGACAACACCGGTCCGCCCTTTTGTGCGAGGCCGCTCATGTCTAGCACGCTGCATGACTTGCCCGCTACATGCGCCGCCATGGCGAGAATCTGGCCGACGGTCACCACACCGGTGCCTCCGATGCCGGTGACCAGCAGACCGAAGGATTTGGTCAGCGTAGCGATAGTCGGTGCCGGCAAGGCCTGCGCGCGATCCGAGGCTGTCCAGCCGCCTTCTGCTTTGGTGGCCTTCTTTGGTTTCTTCAGCTGCCCACCCTCGACGGTGACGAAGCTCGGGCAAAAACCCTGCACGCAGGAGTAATCCTTGTTGCAGGTGGACTGATTAATCTGGCGCTTGCGACCAAACTCGGTCTCGAGCGGTTCGACCGACAAACAGTTCGAAGCAACGCCGCAATCACCGCAGCCTTCGCAGACCATCTCATTGATCACTACGCGCTTGGCAGGATCGGGATAGGTACCACGCTTGCGGCGGCGACGCTTTTCGGAGGCGCAGGTCTGATCGTAGATGAGCGCAGACACACCTTTGGCGTTGCGGATTTCACGCTGAACATCATCGAGTTCGCTACGATGGCGTATGGTCACGCCGGGCGCCCAGTCAGTATCGCTCGGATATTTATCGGGCTCGTCGGTGACAACGATGATGGGCGTGACGCCTTCAGCAGCGATCTGCCGGGAGATGGTGGCTGGATTGAGCGGACCATCATGCGTCTGACCACCCGTCATGGCGACGGCGTCATTGAACAGAATCTTGTAGGTGATGTTGACCTTCGCGGAAACCGCTGCGCGAATCGCGAGTAAGCCTGAATGAAAGTAGGTGCCGTCACCAAGATTGGTGAATACATGCTCTTCGCTAGTGAACGGCGCCTCGCCTATCCAGGTCGCGCCTTCTGCGCCCATGTGTGTGAAGGTGGCGGTCTCGCGATCCATCCACAGTGCCATGTAGTGGCATCCAATACCAGCCAGGGCGCGACTGCCTTCGGGCACGCGCGTCGACGTGTTGTGCGGACAGCCTGAACAGAAATAGGGAATGCGATCTTTCTGCGGATCGGGTGTGGTGACTTTGAGTGCAGCTTCTTTCGCTTCGATATACGCGAGTCGCTCACGCACACGCTGCTCGACCGGATGCCCAGCAAAGTATTTCGAAATACGCGTCGCAATGGCGCGTGCAACCAGCGTTGGATTGAGCTCGTAGGTGCCGGGCAACAGCCAGTCACCATGGCCGGCACTACGAACGTTGCTCCATTCGCCCGTGTCATCGAACTTGCCGACCACACGCGGGCGCACGTCGTCTCGCCAGTTGTACAGTTCTTCTTTCAACTGGTATTCCAGCAGCTGACGCTTTTCTTCAACGACCAGAATCTCTTCGAGGCCGGTTGCGAATTCACGCACACCCAATGCCTCAAGCGGCCAGTTCATACCGACTTTGTACAGCCTGAGTCCGATGTCTTGCGCGACCTGCTCATCAATACCAAGATCATCGAGTGCCTGCCGCGTATCGAGATAAGCCTTGCCTGCGCTAAGTATGCCGAAGCGTGCGCGTGGGCTATCCCACACCACGCGGTTGAGTTTGTTGGCACGCGCATACGCGAGTGCCGCATACCATTTGTAGTTAATTAGACGTGCTTCCTGATCGAGCACTGCATCAGGCCAGCGAATGTTCAGACCGCCGGGCGGCATGTCAAAATCTTCGGGCAGCAGAATCTGTACGCGATCCGGATCGACGTCAACGGTGGCTCCTGACTCGACCACATCGGTCACGCATTTCATCGCTACCCACAGTCCGGTGTAGCGACTCATGGCCCAGCCATGCAGACCGTAGTCGAGATATTCCTGTACCGATGCCGGATATAGCACCGGTATGCCGCAGGCTTTCAGAATATGTTCGCTCTGATGCGCAGTCGTAGACGACTTGGCGCCATGGTCATCGCCAGCCAGCACTAGCACACCACCATGCTTCGCGGTACCGGCCGCATTGGCATGTTTAAACACATCGCCGCAACGATCTACGCCCGGACCCTTGCCATACCACATCGAGAACACGCCATCGACTTTGGCACCGGGAAAGAGATTCAGCTGCTGCGTACCCCAGATGCTGGTTGCTGCGAGGTCTTCGTTAACGCCGGGCTGGAATCGCACCTGATGGGCATCCAGATACGCCTGAGCCTTCATCGCGGTCTGGTCGACCGTGCCTAAAGGCGATCCGCGATAGCCGCTGATAAAGCCTGCAGTGTTGAGGCCGGCCTTGAGGTCACGCTGGCGCTGCATCATGGTCAGGCGGATCAGCGCCTGCGTGCCGGTCAGGAAAACGCGGCCACGTTCCAGCGTGTACTTGTCATCCAGGGAGATAGCCTCCGGCTGCAGCGCGTTCTGCGAAGCAAGGGGGGCATTCATCAGGTCTCCTCCGGGGCGGTTATCGGTGTGTGGCACTCAGTATGGCAGCGAGAAGCGTGTTCGACAATCGCTGCCCGACAATGCCCGCTCGTCGGCAGCAGGTATCTGGCGCCAGCGACCACCGGCCTTCGCGTCGAGTTCATTTTTTG
The DNA here is from genome assembly GCA_964642635.1 of uncultured Bifidobacterium sp. Taxonomy (GTDB): domain Bacteria; phylum Pseudomonadota; class Gammaproteobacteria; order Burkholderiales; family Burkholderiaceae_D; genus Pernthalerella. The sequence continues at coordinate 15,640 of CAZXRS010000013.1, forward strand.
CACCTGTAACAGCCAGTAAAAGCCGGCATAACGGCGATGGATGCGGCGCGATGATCACGCATCATCCACACGCCGAAAGGTCGATCATGAAGAAGTCCATGACTGCAGTATTTGCGTTCGCAGGTCTGCTGGGCGCAGTCAGCTCGCTACAGGCTATTGCACAAGATAACCCTATGCATGGCGAGGGCATGCACGGCGATGGGCCACCGCCCATGCTCGAACGATTCGACGCCAATCATGACGGCAAGCTGAGTAAGGAGGAAGTGCGCAACGGTATTGACAAGCTGTTTACGGAAGTCGACACCAACAAGGATGGATTCATCAGCAAGGAAGAGATGCGTGTGCATCACAAGTCGATGCATGAGCAGATGCGATCGAAGATGCAGGAACGCTGGAAGGCTGCGGATAAAGATGGTGATGGCGCGTTGAGTCGCGCTGAACTCGACACTGCGGGCATGAAGCGACCGTTACGCGACTTCGACAAGCTCGACAAGAACAAGGATGGAAAGCTGACTACAGATGAAATGCGAGAAGGGATGAGGATGCGGCATCACGATGGGATGCCAGAGACTCCGGCCAAATAAAACTGAGCGTCAAGAGACACTGGATTCCGGCCTGCGCCGGAATGACGTATTACAGTGCGTCTACTTTTCAGTCGTCATCCCGGCGCAGGCCGGAATCCAGTGTCTTCAAACATCCGCACTGAATGCAACTCACGACCACACACCTCTCCGGTGTCTTGCGGACCCCATCACTACGACGGGTCCGTTTTTTTCAATGCGCTTTCGACCGCATGCACGCGCCCCGCATGCACCGCCTCGGCGATTTTTTCGGGTGCTTTCTCAGGCGCTTTCGCCATCACCTCGGCAGCAATGGCACCGGCATTGACCGCCTGCGCTGCCGCCAACGCGGACAGTAGTAGCGATTTTTGCGGATACGGCCGATCAGCAAAACCTTCACGGCCCAGATGATCACATTCACTGGCGTCCAGCATCGCGGCGAAACGCTCCGGCTTTCTGAAAGCGTCGCAGCGTTCGAATAACTTGACGATGGTCGCAGCACGCATCTCTGCTGCCCGACCCACGTTGCCATGCTCGCGCGCAGTCATGATGGCAAGGTCACGAAGTTCGTTTTGCACCTTCAGCCGTTTACACAGCTGCTCGACAAGCATTACGCCACGCGACTCATGTGCGATATGTTTAGGCCAGTCGGCCGGATCCGTCGTGCCTTTGCCAAGATCATGCAGTAACGCCGCAACACGCGTGGGCAGCGGCAGCTGTCGTGAGGCAGCCGTATCGACCACCATCATCACATGTACGAAGGTATCGATCTCGGGATGATGCTGCACTGGCTGCGGCACGCCAGCTAGTGCGTCGAGCTCGGGCAGGATGCGCTTGAGCGCGCCACAGCGGCGCAGTACGTCGAACATGCGCGATGGCTGGTCTTCCATTATCCCGCGCGATAACTCCTGCCACACACGCTCGGGCACGAGTGCATCGACCTCGCCTGAGGTCACCATGGTCTGCATCAATGCCAGTGTCTCAGGTGCGACGGTAAATTCAGTGAAGCGCGCTGCGAAACGTGCGACACGTAGGATGCGCACCGGATCTTCAGCAAAGGCCGGCGACACATGGCGAAACACGCGCGCCTCCAGATCAGCACAGCCACCATAAGGATCAATGAGTGTGCCGTCTGCATCCTGTGCAATGGCGTTGATCGTCAGATCGCGCCGCTGCAGGTCTTGCTCTAGCGTGACATCAGGTGAGGCATGAAACGCAAAGCCAGCATAGCCCGGCGCTGTCTTACGCTCGGTACGTGCCAGCGCGTATTCCTCATGGGTTTGCGGATGCAGGAACACCGGGAAGTCCTTGCCGACCGCAACGAAGCCCTGTGCGCGCATCTGCTCAGGTGTTGCGCCAACGACCACGTAGTCGCGATCCTTGACCGGCAGCCCGAGCAGCGCATCGCGCACTGCGCCACCGACGACATAGGACGTCAAACCGGTCATGCCTGCGGTTGCAGATAGTCGGGCGCGATCGCTTCGATCGGCGTTGGCTTCCAGTGCGACGGCACCGGATAACGACCACTGGCAACGTTATCGGTTTTCATGGAGTCGAGATTATCGCGACTCATCAGCGTCGGCCCGGGCAGCAGCTCAAGCATGAAAGCCTGCAAGCGTGCGACGGCATCCGGCAGGCCGATCACAGCGCGTCGGTGACCGCTGTAGGCACCGGCAAGTTGGACCAGTTGGCGCAACGTGTACACATGCGGCCCGACCAGCTCGACCACCTTGCCGACAGTATCGAATTGATCGAGCGCATCAACAAACGCTTGCGCGACATCGCCAACATATACGGGTTGAAATTTCGTATCTGCGCCACCGACAGCCATCAATGGCGCGATCGCCTGCAGCTTGGCAAACATATTTAAGAATTTATCGTCGGGACCGAACACAACCGACGGGCGGAAGGACGTGACATGCAGCTCCTCAGCATCGAGCAGGATACGTTCGCCAGCAGCTTTTGAACGCGAGTACATCGACGGACCGTTCGCATCTGCGCCGAGCGCGCTCATGTGCAGCACGCGCTTGACACCCTGCTGGGCGCAGACCCGCGCCAGCAATCTTGGCAGTGCGACATGCGCGTGTTCAAAGGCAGGCCCCCAGGGATCACCAGAACGCGAATGCAGCACGCCGACCAGATTGATGACCGTATCGACTTGCGCGAGTAGTCGCGCGAGCGATGTCTCATCGAATACATCAGCCTCCACAATCTGCACCGTGGGCAAGACGAGCAGATGCTTGGCGCGTGTGTAGCGGCGCGTTGGTACGATCACGCGTCGGCCGGCAGCGCAGAGCCGAGCGGCGATATGCGTACCGATGAAGCCGCTACCGCCGATCAGAAGTATCGATTCATGCCGCATATTCACCTCAGGGCAGATCGCCGAGTTCGGAAAGGTTTGCGTCGCGCGGGGTAACGACACCCAACCGCGCCTTTAACGACTGTGGCCGGTTCTCGAATTGCGCCGCATACCAAGTGGCATTGGCCAGTACGTTTTTCACATAGCCACGGGTCTCGGAAAACGGAATGCTTTCAGCAAAGATTGCGCCTTCGACCGGCTTATCCAGTAAGGCGCGCCACTGGCGCGGTCGACTTGGGCCCGCGTTGTATGCAGCCGTTGCAAGCGTCTGAGAGCCCCCCAGGCTAGACAGCACCATGCTCAGGTATTGGGTACCGAGCGTGATGTTGGTTCGGGTGTCATTCAGGTTGGCGAGTGTGAAGCCCGTCATGCCGATTTTCTTGGCGACGTAGTTTGCAGTACCGGGCATGATCTGCATCAGTCCCGATGCGCCAACCGAAGAACGAGCACTCTTCACGAATCGGGATTCCTGACGGATCAGTCCGTACACCCAGGCCTTGTCAATGCCGAGAGTC
>CAZXRS010000014.1:0-19000 GCA_964642635.1 uncultured Bifidobacterium sp.
TGGGCGGAGCGCAAATCTGTCAGCGGTGAAGAGTTGAAAAACGAAACCATGCTGCTGCTAGGTGCGGGCCACTGTTTCCGCGATCAGGTACTTGAGGTCTGTCCGGAGATGTCTCGCTTCTCAACGACGGGTGGCGGCATTGCCCGTACCTTCGAAGGCTCTTCGCTGGAAACGATACGTCACATGGTGGCATCCGGCATCGGTATTACCGTGCTACCTGTGGCCTCGGTGCCTGAGTCGCAAGGCAAAAACGATATGCTGCGCTACAAACCCTTTGACAAGCCTGCACCATCGCGTCGCGTAGTGATTGCGTGGCGCAAAAGTTTTACGCGTCAGGGCGCCATCGAGGCAGTGCGACGGGCTGTACTTTCCTGCAAGCTGCATGGCGTGACAATGCTGCCGGATGCGGAGTTGGTGGAGAATTAATTCAGCTTCGTGAGTAGAAGGTCAAAGTCGCTGGATTCCGGCCTGCGCCGGAATGACAATTTTTAGGCCTATTGCTTCTATATTCGTCATCCCGGCGTAGGCCGGGATCCATGCACGAACGACCCAGGACTTACTTCCTAAATCGCCTTGCACGACTGCACCCTACAGAAATGTCCGAATCGCCCATCCTGCAGCGCCTAAAACTCTATGCGCGACTGGTCCGCCTAGATAAACCCATAGGCAGCCTGCTACTACTCTGGCCCACCCTGTCCGCGCTTTGGCTCGCATCGAATGGCCGACCGGACTGGATGCTAGTGGCGGTCTTCACGATAGGTACCGTGCTGATGCGCTCGGCAGGTTGCGCCATCAATGATTTCGCCGATCGAGACTTCGATCGCCATGTAAAGCGCACCGCTGATCGCCCGCTGACCTCGGGACGTATCGCCGCGTGGGAAGCGGTCGCTGTGGCTGCCACGCTTGCGCTGCTCTCGTTCCTCCTGGTGCAGCCGCTGAACCTGCTCACGAAACAGCTATCCGTCATTGCCGTCATCGTTGCCGCTACCTACCCGTATTTCAAACGCTTTTTCGCACTGCCCCAGGCTTATCTCGGCATCGCATTTGGTTTCGGCATTCCTATGGCGTATGCAGCAGTGCTGGATACGGTACCGATCGAAGCCTGGATACTACTCATCGCCAATATCTTTTGGGCACTTGCTTATGACACCGAATACGCGATGGTGGATCGAGACGATGACGTGCTGATTGGTATACGAACCTCGGCCATTACCTTCGGACGTTTTGATGTACTGGCAGTCATGCTCTGCTATGGAATACACCTGCTGCTGATCGGCCTCGTTGGTGCTTCCTATCATCTCGGCACGGGCTTTTATGCTGGTCTCATAATGGCTGCCGGTATTGCAGGCTATCACTATCTGCTCATCCGCGAGCGTGATCGCTTACGCTGCTTCGCGGCATTCAGACATAACAACTGGCTCGGCGCAGCGGTGTTCGCTGGCATCTTGTTGGGCTGAGGCTATTGATCTCAGAAGTGCCGCGTCGCTACAACAGCCACACCATTTCCTTACCATTCTGCTTGAGATAGCCGAAAGCATAGCCAGATAATCGCGCGACCCTTCCTCTTTGGCGCGAACTTCATGGATATCTCTGAACTACTGGCCTTCTCGGTCAGGAATAGTGCTTCCGATCTACATCTTTCCGCCGGGTTACCGCCGATGATCCGGGTGCATGGCGATGTTCGCCGCATAAACCTACCGTCGATGTCGCACAAAGAAGTTCACGCGATGATCTACGAGGTCATGAACGATAGCCTTCGTAAGCGCTACGAAGAGTTTCTCGAGGTTGATTTCTCATTTGAATTACCCGGAATTGCACGCTTTCGTGTGAATGCGTTTAATCAGGACCGGGGGGCTGCAGCGGTGATGCGGACGATTCCATCCAAAATACTGTCGCTGGAGGATCTTAGCGCGCCGAAGATTTTTGCGGATCTCTCACTTAAGCCGCGCGGCCTCGTGCTGGTGACCGGGCCGACCGGCTCAGGTAAATCAACGACACTGGCCGCAATGGTCAATCACGTCAACGAAAATGAATATGCGCATATTCTGACGATTGAAGATCCGATTGAATTTGTTCATGAATCTAAAAAAGGATTGATTAACCAACGCGAAGTCGGACCCCATACCCAATCTTTCTCCGCCGCCCTGCGCTCGGCACTGCGCGAAGATCCGGATGTCGTGCTGGTCGGTGAGCTACGCGATCTTGAAACCATACGGCTTGCCTTGACCGCTGCGGAGACCGGGCATCTCGTATTCGGTACGCTACATACGGTGTCAGCAGCAAAAACTGTCGATCGCATCATCGATGTATTTCCCGGTGACGAAAAGGATATGGTGCGCGCAATGCTATCTGAATCTTTACAGGCAGTGATCTCACAGACCCTGATCAAGACACGAGAAGGAAGTGGCCGTGTCGCTGCGCACGAGATCATGCTGGGCACACCAGCGATACGTAATCTGATCCGTGAGGCGAAAGTGGCGCAGATGTACTCGGCCATTCAGACCGGCACTTCGCTAGGAATGCAGACGCTGGACGCTAGCCTGATGGATCTCGTCAAACGTAACCGGATCTCGATGGATACCGCGCGTGCCGCCGCAAAAATGCCGGAAAACTTCGTGAGCTAAATATGAATACTGAAAAATTTCTCGCTCATGTTCATCAGCTGCTTGCACTGATGAAGTCTAAAGACGCCTCTGACTTATTTATTACTTCTGGATTCGCGCCAGCGATCAAGCTGGATGGAAAGATGACACCGATCACACAGCAGTTGCTTTCCCCGGAACATAGTCGTGCACTTGTGCTATCGGTAATGAATGAGCGACAGCGTACAGAGTTTGCCAACACTTCTGAATGTAATTTCGCTATTCACGTCGAAGGAATTGGTCGCTTCCGGATATCGGCGTTCATGCAGCAAGCCAAAGCTGGTATGGTGATACGAAAAATCACCACTGATATTCCTGACATCGATACGCTCGGCGTGCCGCCTCAACTAAAAGACGTTGTGATGAATCGGCGCGGTCTGGTCGTCATGGTCGGTGCGACCGGCTCTGGAAAATCGACGACACTGGCAGCGATGATTGGTCACCGCAATGAATATAGCCACGGCCACATCATCACGATCGAAGATCCGGTGGAGTTCATTCATCCTCATCGAAACTGCATTATTACGCAGCGCGAAGTTGGTACCGATACGGCAGATTGGCATATCGCACTGAAGAACACACTGCGACAAGCACCCGATGTGATTCTGATCGGCGAGATTCGTGACCGCGAAACCATGGATCATGCGATTGCTTTCGCCGAAACCGGTCATTTATGTTTGGCAACGCTGCATGCGAATAATAGTAATCAGGCGCTAGATCGCATCGTAAACTTCTTCCCGGAGGATAGGAAACAGCAGTTACTGATGGATTTGTCGCTAAACCTCAAGGCGCTGATCTCGCAGCGACTGATCCCTCTAAAAAGCGGCAAGGGACGCTGCGCAGCGGTTGAGATCTTACTCAACTCACCACGCGTATCTGACTTAATTTTTAAGGGTCAGATACATGACATCAAAGAGATCATGAAGAAGTCGCGAGAGCTCGGCATGCAGACTTTTGATCAAGCGTTATTTGATTTGGTCGAGTCGGACCGCATCAGCATTGAAGATGCGCTTCGACATGCAGATTCAGTAAATGATCTGAGACTGGCGATTAATATGCACGGGAAGGATGCCAGAGGCAGAGACTTGTCGGCCAATACCTCAGAGTTAGGCATCCTCTAAATTCAGGGTCTGACACAGTTCACTCAGCGCCAATCAATTTTTTCCGAATTCTTCGCCTAACTCTTTCCCTCGATCCGCCGCCGCATGCAGCGCCTTCACCAGTGCCGCCTTTACGCCACTCGCGTCCATCGAGCTCAGCGCCGCATAGGTTGTGCCGCCTTTGGATGTCACACGCTCGCGCAGCAGTGACACAGGATCATCGGAACGGATCGCGAGCTCGGCTGCTCCGGCGAAAGTCGCCTGAGCCAGCTGCCTGCCTTGCTCGGCGGTCAATCCCAGTTCGACGGCGGCTTGCTGCATCGCCTCAATAAAATAAAACACATAGGCGGGCCCGCTACCGGAGATCGCAGTGACGGCATCGATCTGCGCTTCATCATCGATCCAGACCGTCTCACCGACCGCACTGAGAATCGCATCAGCCATTTTGCGCTGAACCTCTGAAACACCCGCCATCGCAACCGCCCCGGTGATGCCTTTGCCAATCAGGGCCGGCGTGTTGGGCATGGTGCGTACGATGGCCTGATGGCCGCCCAGCCAGCGAGACAGATCCGCCGCACGAATACCGGCAGCGATCGACAGCAATAACTGCGATGTTACATAGGGCTTCACAGTAGCGACAACTTCGCGCATCTGCTGGGGCTTCACCGCAAGCACGATCACATCCACGTTCGCCAGCGCCTCAGAAGGCGACGCCGACGTTGTCAGGCCGAAGCGCTGCGAAAGCATGGCCAGCGTGTCCGGTATGACGTCGACGACATGAATATTTCTGGCTGCGGTCAGCTTACCCGCCAGCCCACCGATGAGTGCCTGCGCCATATTACCGCCGCCGATGAATCCGATTTTTAGATCATTCCGCATAATTTCTTTTCCCAAATATCGCCGTGCCGATTCTGACGATCGTTGCGCCTTCGGCAATCGCGGCCTGCATATCCGCCGTCATACCCATGGAGAGGGTATCCATCTCGATGCCCCTAGCCTTAAGTTGCTGCTGCAAGCCACGAAGTATCGCAAATGGCTGCCGCTGGGCGGCAAGATCATCAGTCGGCTCGGGAATAGTCATCAACCCCCGCAATCTCAGATTCGGCAACATCGCCACCACCTGTGCCAGCGCGGTTAACTCTTCAGGCGCTACACCACTCTTGCTGGCTTCGCCACTGACATTGACCTGCAGGCAGATATTCAGCGGCGGCATTCCAGCGGGGCGCTGCTCCGACAGCCGACGGGCAATCTTTTCGCGGTCAACCGTGTGCGCCCAGGAGAAATGCTCGGCAATGGGACGCGTCTTGTTGCTCTGGATCGGGCCGATGAAGTGCCACTCCAGCGCCAGATCGGGGCGCAATGACTTCGCCGCCTGCTGCTTGTCCAGCGCCTCCTGCAGATAATTCTCGCCAAAGGCAAGCTGCCCTGCGTCCGCGGCATCGATCACCGCACCGGCATCAAAGGTTTTTGATACGGCCAGCAGCTGCACCGACGCAGGGTCGCGCGCGGCAAGTGTGGCGGCCTCTGCGATCGCCTTCCTGACCTGTTCTATATTTTTTGCAATAGCCATGACACCGTATTATCACCGATGCCACAGCTTCGGTTAAAAATGGGGCAAACTATCAAAATTCGTTCTTATAAAGAACATAAGGAGTAATAAATGGACGATCTTTACCATATCCCGCTGACCCGCATCGACGGAAGTCAAACAAGCCTTGCAGAGCACCGGAACAAAGTGCTGCTGATTGTAAACACAGCAAGTCGTTGCGGATTCACGCCTCAGTATGCCGGCCTCGAAGCCTTGTACCGCAAATACAAGGATCAGGGACTCGTGATACTTGGCTTCCCGTGTAACCAGTTCGGAGCGCAAGAACCTGGGAATGAAGAGCAAATCGCCGATTTCTGCGAAATGAACTACGGCGTGAGCTTTCCGATGTTTGCGAAAGTGGACGTGAATGGGCCGAATGCACACCCTTTGTTTGTCGCACTGAAAAAGCAGGCAAAGGGTATTCTGGGTAGCGAGGCGATCAAGTGGAACTTTACTAAGTTTCTCATCGGTCGTAATGGCGCTGTATTACAGCGGTATGCGCCGACCACTTCTGCTACAAGAATAGATCCAAGTATTGTTGATCTTATAAAGAACTAACCTGTCTTTTCTGGCGCATGAATATCCTCATGCGCCAAACATCTCCCTGCTTGCAATCAAATAGACGTCTTCTGTTTGAACCTCGCAATCAGTCCAGTTACGAACGGCTCATCTGTCTGCACTAGACGAATCCTTCGTCGTTGTGCGTGTCAGACGTCGTTAATCAATGGAGCGTCGCAGCCCCGCTGCTCATGCTCATCACTGGAGAGAGACCTCATGTTAACTTTTCAACGCTATAGAGAGCTTTGCCGAGAGGCTTCTGTTGCTCTCAAGCTGGACGACCCGGATAGACTCGGGAATGAAGGCTATATGGAGAGGGACGGCATAAGAGTCGCGCTGTTCTTCGATGAAGAAATCGTTTCCGATCGTATCTTTTGCTATGTTGACCTTGGTCCTATCGTAGAAGTTGCTCGCACAAAAATATTCGAGCGTTTACTAACGCTCAACCTGCTGAGCGGAACGAAGACAAGTGGTGTGTATTCGATCGATCCCGCTAGTGGAAATGCCATTTTCTGCGTACACCTGATGAATCCAGATCGGATCAGCGGGGATGAACTCGGCGGGGTTCTTAACGCATACGTCGCTCGCGCTGTGCAATTACAGCTTAGCGTACTGCGTGATGTCGATGATCTCGATTTTATGCAATTAGCGAACCATATGTTCGGAATGGACGAGATTTTTAGCCAATCTGAACTAGCTTGAGGAGATACGAATGAATAGCACTTCACCATCAGACTCTATTCCAGCGCTTCCATTGTATACAAACCATCCACCCTCACCCTCGCCCACACATACAAATTCGGATTTCAAGCCCACTTATACCAATGCGAACCTCAACGAGGTTCACCGCAACAGCATCCAAACATCGGAACCGAAGGAAAGCGAAACTGAACGCCAAGCAGCGCGCGACAAGTATCGATCACTGACGGGAACCAGAAACAAGCATATCGATGGCACTCAATCGAACTTTGGTACGGGAATCGATACATCGAAAGTATTGAGTAAGAATAAAAAGAATACTGATAACTTATTGGACAGCGATTCCGATAGCGAGGTCAGCGCTCCGGATTCATCGGATGAGGACTCGAGCGACGATGAATTCGGCACCGTGGAAAACCCAAAAATGTCGCCGAAGGATAGAAATGAACTTGAGAACGTGATCTCTGGTAATAAAATTTTTTCTACTGTTCAATTCAAAAAAGAGTGGGACGCAGCCAAAGCAGAAGACGATGAGTATGTCAGACAGCATCGCATCGATAAATATGGCTGGGACGTCATCGCGGGAGCCGCAAATCAGCTAACTTCATTCGGTGTTGCAGGCGTGACGGCGACATTGACAGGAAATATATGGCTTTTCCCAGTAGTTGCGATGCTCACCTGCGACCTGGTCGGCGATCGCGTTGCCCAGGTTATTCGTCGATCAACCATCGTTGCCGATAGCAGCAAATCGCACTTTGAAAATCAGAGGCGCTTTGCCCGGATGCTCGGTGAACTGGTCGAGAGCTGCTGCAATCATAAGTCGAAGAAAAAATTTACTGTTTCCGTGACTGATCCTGCCAGCGGTAAGGTCACCAAGGAAAAAATGACGGGTCTAGACGCGCTCAAGTATGCAGGTTGTTGTGCTGGACTCACCGCATGGGGCAATAATCTTTTGATACGCGGACTGCCCTTTCTGTGGTTCAGTGCCATTTACGGGCCACGCGACTATTACCTCAACTACCGTTGCGAAGATTTTTTCTTTCCGAATGCCACGGCGACGCATCAGCCGAATTTCACGCTCCCGAGCGGATGCCCAAGCCCGGGACACATCAATCCGGTCGCATTAAGGTGGAGCATGGTGCTCATCGGAGGAATGATGGCGGGCGCATTGACTACGCTTACCAATCAATTGGTAGCCTCACGATTCCCGAATGAGGAACGAACGAACTACAGCCGCGAAACTTTCAGAAAAGAAGTTATCTATAAGGAATCGGCGAAGCTTGATGCCAAAGGCTACTTGGATTGGTTGGGACAACAGGACAATCCGAATGCGGACGAAATCAAGTCGACCCAGACCCTGATGCGCCTGTACGACAAGGAGTTACGTGTCGCAAGAAAAAAATCATCTTATTGGACGACATTTCAGGGGGAAGTTGACTTGTCGACCCAGAAGCATCGCGACGAAACGATGATCTCACCGGAATTTGGCAGCAAGCAACTGGAACTATTCATGAACGCTCTTGGCCGAGGCATCTGCCTGATTGCGTTTTGTGGTGTTGCAAGCCGCTTTAACGTGCGTGCTTCGGAGGAAGAGTACGACAAGCTTATGGGGCTGATATTGATCCCGATGAGCTTGATTGTTATTGCTGGATATATGTGGAAAGATGACGCTAGGATGTGCGGACTAGGGCCGTATGGCGCCGTGAAAGGTGCTTGGCGAGCATGCAAAGGAGATTCAAGGCATGCCGGCGATAGGGACAACGTCGCTCACGAAAACTCCACGACTACCACTGAAATACCGGAAGTTATCGTAGATACCGATGGTGATACCGCCTCGGGCCAACAAGCGAAAGTTTCGCCTGGCAAGAGTCCTGGGAAGAGCGAGAAAGTTGCATCGACTTCTGAAACGCCTGTCCAAAAAAACACTTTCAAGCAAAGGCATAACGAAAATATGATTGACGCTGAATCAAGCGAAGACGAAGAAGGCGATTCTATCCTCGTTTAGATGGTCACACTTGATCAGCCGATAAAGGCACCGTCAATCAACTCAATCCAATGCCTGACCGGCGTATCGGTACCCGACTGCAGATGAGTCAGACAACCGATATTGGCAGACACAATCACCTCGGGGTTCGTCGCCTCGAGGTTTTTTATTTTATTGTCGCGTAGCTTGTAAGACAGCTCGGGCTGCGTCACAGAATACGTACCCGCCGAACCGCAGCATAAGTGGCTATCAGCGCATAGCTTCACATCGACACCACAAGCGCGCAGCACGCCCTCGACCTTGCCGCGGATTTGCTGGCCATGCTGCAAGGTACAAGGCGGGTGGTAGGAAACACGCTGGTTGATCTTTCCAGCGAGCTTCTGTTCCAGCTCTTTTTCGAACGCCGGCATGATCTCTGACAAGTCTTTAGTCAATTCTGAGATGCGCTTCGCTTTCGCGGCGTACGCAGCATCGTTTTCGAGCAGATGGCCGTATTCCTTGACGGTCACGCCACAGCCCGATGCGGTCATCACGATGGCTTCGACTCCTGCTTCTACATACGGCCACCAGGCATCCACGTTGCGACGCATGTCATCAAGGCCGCCTTCCTGATCGTTCATGTGGTAACGGATTGCGCCGCAGCAACCAGCTTTTGGTGCGATGACGAGCTCGACATCAAGCCTATCCAATACACGCGCGGTCGCGGCATTGATGTTCGGCGACATCGCCGGCTGCACGCAGCCATCGAGCAGCAACATCTTGCGCGCGTGCGAGCGCGTCGGCCATGGTCCGGCATCGCGACGCTCGGGCACCTTGTTCTGCAGCGCCTCGGGCAACAGCGGGCGTACCGCTTGACCCAGCTTCATCGCTGCTCCGAACAGTTCTCTGCGCGGCAGACCTTCCTTCAATGCGGTGCGAACGAGTTGCTGCGCGAGCGGACGCTTGACATGCTTCTCGACAATGCCACGACCAATATCGACCAAACGACCATAGCTGACGCCCGACGGACACGTACTCTCACAGTTGCGGCAGGTCAGGCAGCGATCGAGGTGGAGTTGTGTCTTCTCGGTCGCAGGCTTGCCTTCAAGTACCTGCTTGATCAGGTAGATACGTCCGCGTGGACCGTCGAGCTCGTCACCGAGTAACTGATAGGTTGGGCAGGTCGCTGTGCAGAAGCCGCAATGCACGCACTTGCGCAGGATGGCGTCCGCCTCCTGGCCTTCCGGCGTGTCTTTGATGAAGTCGGCGAGATTGGTTTGCATCGTCAGAACTCGGTATACATGCGGCGCGGATTGAAAATACCGGCCGGATCGAAAGCGTTTTTGAGATTGCGGTGTATGCGCGCAACGGCAGGTGCCAGCGGCTGGAACACGCCCACCGATTTATCGCCACCTTTGTGCAGGGTCGCGTGGCCACCGGCAGCGGTCGCGGCAGCGCGAATGGTGGCTGCATCAGCGTTAGTCTTGAGCCAGCGTTGCGCGCCGCCCCATTCGATCATCTGATCGCCCGGGAGGTGCAGTGGTGCGGCGACGGTCGGCACAGAGACTCTCCACAAGCCTTGCGATGTTTCGGCGAAGAATGCGTGGCTCTGCTCGCGCAAGCTGTCCCAGAATTTTTCTGCATCCGGCAACACGCCGCCACCCATCTTCGCGATCGCCGCATCGACAGCGGCCTGCGCACCTGAAAGACGAACCGTCAGCTTGCCATCGAACCAGCAGGACGCTGAGATCGGCAACGGCTGCCCACCCCAGACGTTCAGCTGGTGCAGCGCATCTTCCTCGTTCATCGCGAACTGCAATGTCACCTGCTCGAATGGTCGTGGCAATACCTTCATGGACACTTCAAGGATCAGACCGAGGGTACCTAGCGAACCCGTCAGTAAACGCGAGACGTCATAACCAGCGACGTTCTTCATCACCTGACCACCAAAGTGCAGCACATCGCCCTTACCATCCATCAGCATGGTGCCCAGCACGAAGTCGCGTACAGAACCAACGGCCTGACGGCGCGGGCCTGAAAGGCCGCTGGCAACAATGCCACCGATCGTCGCCATGCCGTCAAAACGCGGCGGCTCGAAAGCGAGCATTTGCTTTTTGTCGGACAGAGCCGCGCCGATCTCACGCAGCGTCGTGCCAGCGCGCGCGGTGATGACGAGTTCAGTCGGGTCATACGAAACAATTCCGCTGTACGCAGTCGTATCGAGTACCTCGCCGTTCAGTTCCTGACCGTACCAGTCTTTGGTACCGTTACCGCGTATGCGCAGTGCCGATCCACTCGACGTGGCGGACGCGATGCGATCGCGAAATTGCTGCAAAACCTGATCCATGAATATGTCTTCTTAAAAGCGCGGCAGGTCGGGGAATTTCATGTCGCCGCGCTTGACGTGCATCTTTCCGTATTCGGCGCAACGATGGAGTGTCGGTATCGCCTTGTCCGGGTTGAGCAGGAAAGCGGTATCGAATGCGCGCTTCACCCCAAAGAAAGCCTCACGCTCTTCCGGTGTGAACTGCACGCACATGGAATTGATTTTCTCGATGCCGACGCCATGCTCACCCGTGATGGTGCCGCCCACTTCCACACAAAGCTCAAGAATCGCCGCGCCAAACTTTTCTGCACGATCAAATTCGCCCGGGGTATTCGCATCAAACAAGATCAGTGGGTGCAAGTTGCCATCTCCGGCATGGAATACATTCGCGCAGCGCAGGCTATACGTCTTTTCCATCTCGGCGATACCCAGCAGCACTTGTGCCAGGTGCTTGCGCGGTATGGTGCCATCCATGCAGTAGTAATCCGGAGAAATGCGTCCCGCTGCCGGAAACGCATTCTTGCGACCTGACCAGAACTTCAGACGCTCAGCTTCGCTGGTTGACACTGCGATGGCGGTTGCACCAGAGGCTTTCAGCACCTCGGTCATACGCGCAATCTCTTCCTCAACTTCTTCGATCGTGCCATCCGACTCACACAGCAATATCGCCTCGGCATCGGTGTCATAGCCCGCCTTCACGAAAGGCTCGACCATGCGTGAACTGGTTTTGTCCATCATCTCGAGACCCGCTGGAATAATGCCGGCAGCGATTACATTAGCGACCGCATTACCGCCCTTCACCACATCGTCAAACGACGCCATGATCACGCGCGCCTGCTGGGGCTTGGGTACCAGCTTGACCGTCACTTCAGTGACTACACCAAGCATGCCTTCGGAACCGATGAACACCGCCAGCAGATCGAGGCCGGGCGCATCGAGACCTTCATTACCAAGTTCGATCACATCACCCTCGATGGTCACCATGCGAACGCGCAGTACGTTATGCACGGTGAGGCCGTATTTCAGGCAGTGAACGCCACCAGAATTTTCCGCGACATTGCCGCCGATAGAGCAGGCGATCTGGGAAGATGGGTCAGGGGCGTAGTAAAGACCGAAGGGGTTCGCTGCTTCGGAGATAGCGAGATTGCGAACGCCCGGTTGAACGACAGCCGTGCGTGAGTAGGCATCGAGCTTAATAATGCGATTCAAGCGCGCGGTGGACAGCACAACGCCATCGGCGATTGGTGTAGCGCCGCCTGACAGGCCGGTGCCTGCGCCGCGCGGCACGATCTGCACGCTCAGACGATGGCAAGTCTTCAGTACAGCGACGACTTGTGCCTCGTTCTCGGGCAGCACAACTACCATTGGCAGCTGACGATACGCCGACAGACCATCACATTCGTACGGTCGAGTGTCTTCTTCGTTATAGAGAACAGCGTGCGCCGGAAGCACAGCGCGCAACGCAGCAACCACTTCATGCTGGCGTGCGAGCGCGAAAGCCGGTTCGTTCGGGGCGTTCATTTTGCTAAGTCCTGGGCCTGCGGCCAGGGTTTGGCCGCCGAATGGCAAAGGAACGTAGTTTATCGAAACGGCCCCTGTCGGATTAGTGAATTCCGACCATTTGCGCTGAAAAGCTTTCGTGGAAAGGATGAAAGTTTTTGGGCGAGGTGGACTTTCCCAGTGTTTTAAAGGCTGAATACCCTTATAAAAACTAGGCGTTGCCGAACGTATCCTTCATCCACTGCAGGAACAAAGCCACTTCGGGACGCTCCAGCACCGGCTTTTCATAGACCGCATAGTAGGCATGCGGCGGAAGACCGGTCTGCACGTCAAACAGGCGAACCAGCTCACCGGCCTCGATCAGTTCACGTGCGAAATGGGCACGCGCCAGGCCGATGCCATGGCCATGGCGAACCATCTCCTGCAGTAAGCCGAGGTCATCAACACGAATACCTGTCGTTGGCTCAGGCCAGTCGAGACCCGCTGCTTCGAACCACGGCTGCCAGGGCTCAAGCGCAGAACGGATCAGCGTGGCTTTCTTCAGATCGGCAGGTTCATTGATGTCACCAATCTGCGCGAGGTACTTCGGGCTGGCGACCACAAAAGTCGGCTCCGAGAACAGAAGTTCACTGTGCACATTCGGATACCTGCCCGGACCGAAGCGCACCTCCAGATCGCTTTCTGCCAGCGCGAGATCATACAAAGGTACGGACAAATAAATCTCGATCGCGATGTCCGGATGCTTCTCAGTGAATGAGTCCAGATGCGGCACCAGCATGTAGCGCGCGAATGTCGGCGGCGCAGTGATCTTCAGACGCGGCTGCACCGATGCTGCGCGACGCGGTATCGGGAAATCAGTCAGCGTGCGCAGTGCCTGTCGCACCACGTCCAGATAGCGACGGCCGAATTCGGACAGGCCGACATTGCGACCATCGCGCACAAACAAACGCTCGCCAACAAACTCTTCGAGCAAACGGATACGGTGAGATAACGCTGAAGGCGTGATACACAACTCTTCTGCCGCCAGCGCAAAAGAGCCATGCCGCGCCGCAGCTTCAAATGCGGACAACGCATGGACCGGGGGAATTCGATTAGCCATCTGAACCTTGCATCATTAAAATCGGGTCACCACCGGAGCACTTTACCGGGGTTGAGAATATTGTTGGGGTCGAGCGCATGTTTAATCGTGCGCATCACGTCTACGGTATCTTCGCCGCTTTCCTGTACAAGGAAGTCGATCTTGTGCAGACCGATGCCATGCTCGCCGGTGCAGGTGCCCTGCATCGCAATCGCTCGTGACACCATGCGCCCATTGACCGCCTCAGCGCGCGCGACATCGGCAGGATCATTCGGATCGACAATCATCTGCACATGAAAGTTGCCATCACCGACATGACCAATGATTCCATGCACCACACCTTCTCTCTCGAGATCAGCTTTGGTCTCTAACAAGCACTCGGCTAAGCGAGAAATCGGCACGCAGCAATCGGTAGAAATTGCACGGCAATCGCTACGCATATGCAGCAGTGCGAAGTAGGCATTGTGTCGCGCCTGCCATAGCCGCGACCGATCTTCAGGACGCGTTGCCCACTCAAAACCGATCGACCCGTGTTCATCTGCAATCTGCTGCACGACTTCCGCCTGCTCCTGCACGCCGTGTTCGCTGCCGTGAAACTCGAACAGCAAGAGCGGCTTCTCTGGCAAAGTCAGTTTGTCGTGCTGGTTCAATGCGCGAACGCTCTGCTCGTCGACGAATTCGACGCGCGCGACAGGCACCCCCATCTGTATGGTCTGTATGACGGTGTTCACCGCGCTGGCGATATCCGAGAACGAACAGACAGCCGCCGAAATCGCTTCCGGCTGCGGATACAGCTTCAGCGTAATCTCGACGATGATGCCAAGCGTACCCTCGCTACCAACGAAAAGGCGGGTCAGGTCGTAGCCGGCAGCGGATTTTTTCGCGCGCGTGCCGGTCTTGATGATCTTGCCTTCCGCGGTAACCACCGTGAGTGCCAGTACATTCTCGCGCATGGTGCCGTAACGCACCGCATTGGTACCCGAGGCACGGGTCGCGCTCATGCCACCAATCGAGGCATCAGCGCCCGGGTCGATCGGGAAAAACAGTCCGGTGTCCTTGATCTCGGCATTCAGCTGCTTGCGTGTGACACCGGGCTGCACCGTCACGGTCAGGTCTTCTGAATTGACGGCCACCACCTGATTCATCTGCGACAGATCGATCGACAGCCCGCCCTGAACGGCGAGGATGTGACCCTCGAGTGACGTGCCAGTACCATAGGGAATCACCGGAAACCGATATTGATTACATAACGCTACTGCGGCCGCCACATCATCGGCCGATTGCGCGAACACGACCGCGTCCGGCAGCATCGGGTCATAGGAGGATTCGTCTCGTCCGTGATGCTCACGCATCGCCTGACTGGTCGACAGACGCTCACCAAAATGCGCTTGCAAGTCGGCCAGCAAAGCGCCGGGCATCTCGCGCCGCAGCGTGGGGGGGACGGGGTGATTCATCGGAGTTCTCCTGAAGCAAGCTATTGTACTCCTAGCGGCTTCGTCGATCGTTTGCCGGACCTGATTATGGGCATCCCCCATGCCGATAAATGAGAATTGCCGTATCCTTGCGCGCATCGAACGGGGAGTAAAACCATGGGCAACCGACTTTCGAAAATCGCGACACGTACCGGCGACGACGGCACGACCGGTTTGGGCGATGGAACACGCACGGATAAGCACGCACTGCGAATTCAGGCGATGGGTGACGTGGATGAATTGAATTCCCACCTGGGTCTGCTGCTGTGTGAAGACCTGCCCGCAGCGCTGCGTGAAGAACTCGTGACGATGCAGCACGACCTGTTCGATCTCGGCGGCGAGCTGTCGATTCCGGGTTTCGTGATGATGAGCGATGCGCAGGTCGAGCGCCTCGATGCGCTGCTGAAGAAGTACAACGCGACGCTGCAGCCGCTAAAGGAATTCATCCTGCCCGCAGGATCGCGCGCCGCGGCGCAGTCGCATGTGTGCCGCACGGTGTGTCGTCGTGCAGAGCGCAGCATTGTTGCGCTAGGTCGCGTAGAAAAAGTTCATGCACGGCTGGGACAGTACGTGAACCGGCTGTCGGATTTACTGTTTGTGTTGGCTCGGGTGTTAAACCGGCACGCGGGGGGCAGTGATGTGCTGTGGGAGAAGGGGCGGAGCCGGGAGTGAGCTGTAGGAAATTCGTGAATTCCAGCTTGCGCTGGAATGACGATTTAAAGACCGACACACTTTGAACCGTCATTCCGGCGCAGGCCGGAATCCAGCGTCGTTGAAGTATCTAGCTATTCACCACCAACCTAGGCTCAGCACCACCCAGCCGCTTCCGCACCGACGTAACAATTCCCGCCGCATCCAGCCCGGATTCAGCCAGCAATTGCTGCGCATCGCCATGATCAATAAATTTATCGGGCAAGCCCAGCTGCAGCAGCGGCTTGACGATGCCCGCCGATGCGAGTGCCTCGGCGACGGCTGAACCCGCACCCCCCATCACACAACCTTCTTCAATCGTCACGATCAGGTCGTGTGAACTGGCCAGCTGCGCAACCAGTGCGGCATCCATCGGTTTCACAAACCGCATATCAGCAACCGTAGCATTCAATTCTTCTGCAGCTTTCAAGGCAGGCGCCACCATCGTGCCGAACGCAAGCAGGGCGACCTGCCTTCCCTGCCGGCGCACCAGACCTTTGCCAAGTTCAATGCCGTCCAACGATGAGTCGAGTTGCGCACCCACACCCGCGCCTCGTGGATAGCGCACCGACGCTGGCCCCGGGTAGCGATACGCAGACGAGAGCATCTTGCGGCACTCGCTCTCGTCACTGGGTGTCATGACGACCATGTTGGGTATGCAGCGCAGAAACGCGATGTCGTAGTTACCTGCATGCGTTGCACCATCGGCACCAACCAGTCCGGCACGATCCAGCGCAAAAGTGACATCCAGATTCTGCAAGGCGACATCATGAATCAGCTGGTCATAACCGCGCTGCAGGAAGGTCGAGTAAATCGCCAGCACCGGCTTCATGCCTTCGCAGGCGAGGCCGGCCGCAAAGGTCACCGCATGCTGCTCGGCGATACCAACGTCATAGTAGCGATCCGGGAACTGCTGCTCGAAGGCGACCATGCCCGAGCCTTCACGCATGGCAGGCGTGATACCTACCAGCTTGTCATCAGCCGCCGCCATGTCGCAAAGCCAGTCGCCAAATACCTGGGTGTAGGTCTTCTTGGCCGGAGCTGACGCAGGTTGAATGCCCTCGACCGGATTGAATTTGCCAGGACCGTGATACAGAATGGGATCAGCCTCGGCCAATTTGTAGCCCTGACCTTTCTTGGTGACCACGTGCAGGAATTGCGGGCCATCGAGATTCTTCAGGTTCTGCAGCGTCGGAATCAGCGCGTCAAGATCGTGACCATCAATGGGGCCGATGTAGTTCAGTCCGAATTCTTCGAAGAGGGTTGCCGGCGTGAGCATACCCTTCGCATGCTCTTCGAAACGCTTTGCAAACTCGCGCATCGATGGCGGCAACATCGATTTGCCGACGTTCTTCGCGGCCGCATAAAACTTGCCCGACATCAGTCGCGCGAAATAACGGTTCAGCGCACCGACCGGCGGCGAGATCGACATGTCATTGTCATTCAGCACCACCAACATCTTGATGTCTTCATAGACACCGGCATTGTTCAGCGCCTCGAAGGCCATACCAGCCGTCATCGCGCCATCGCCGATCACGGCGACCGAGTGTCGCTTCTCGCCTTTGGTGCGCGCTGCCAGTGCCATACCGAGCGCAGCCGAGATCGAGGTCGACGAGTGCGCAGTGCCGAAAGTGTCGTAGGGACTTTCATCACGCTTGGGGAAACCCGACAGGCCACCCTTCTGCCGTAACGTTGGCATGCGGTCGCGACGACCCGTCAGAATCTTGTGCGGATAAGTCTGGTGACCCACGTCCCACACAATACGATCCTCCGGCGTGCTAAACACATGATGCAGAGCGATCGTCAGTTCCACCGTGCCGAGATTAGACGACAGGTGTCCACCGGTCTTCGACACGGATTCGAGCAGGTAGGTGCGTAATTCGTCGGCCAGTTTGCGCAGCTCCGCTCGCGACAGCGAGCGCAAGTCCGACGGGTCATTGATAGTATTTAGCAAATTCATGTCTCAAGCCTTCCTCTGCACCACCAAGTCGGCAAGTTCCCTAAGCCGAAGCGCAGCATCCCCGAACGACAGCAGGGCCTGATGGGCATCCTGCCGCAACTTCTCCGCAAGGGCAAGCGAAGCTTCCAGCCCAAGAATCGATACATAGGTCGGTTTGTTATTGGCCGCATCCTTGCCCGCGGTCTTGCCGAGTGTTGCCGAATCGGCAGTCGCGTCCAGTATGTCATCGACGACCTGGAACGCCAGCCCGACCGCCTTGGCATACGCATCCAGCGCCGCCTGCTCGGCAGCCTGCAACGCCTTGCCTGCCATGGCACCCAACAGGACGGATGCGCGCAACAGCGCGCCGGTTTTCCACTGATGCATGTGCTCTAGCTCTGGCAACGCCAGCGCGATACCCACCGAGTCAAGATCAATCGCCTGACCGCCGCACATGCCGCGCGATCCGGAAGCGCTTGCCAGCAAGGCAAGCATCTCGATCTTGCGAGCTGCATCTAGCGCACCGCCGGAGAGCGTCTCGAAGGCCTGCGATTGCAAGGCATCACCGACCAGCAATGCGGTCGCTTCGTCATAGCGTTTATGCACGGTCGGCTTGCCACGGCGCAGATCGTCGTCATCCATACAGGGCATGTCGTCGTGCACCAGCGAATAGGCATGGATCATCTCGACCGCTGCCGCAGCGCGTTCCAGCGCATCGCGTGGCGCATCGAATAATTCACCGGCCGCAAACACTAGCAGCGGGCGCACGCGCTTCCCGCCGTCCAGCGTTGTGTAGCGCATCGCTTCGTGCAACTTGGCAGGTTGCTCCGACACCATCGGAAGGTGCCGATCCAGCACCGCCTCCATGTCTGCCTGCACCTGTTTGCGCCAAGCGGAAAACTCGGTGCTCATTCGTCGCCTTCCTCGTCCTCATCGTCGTCAAAAGGCTTGAGCATGTCACCCTCGAGGACCTTGACCTGCTTCTCGACGCGCTCGAGCTGGGCCGCGCAGTACTTCACCAGTTCAGAGCCGCGCTTGTAGGCGTCCAGCGAGGCTTCCAGCGGCAATTCGCCGGACTCCATTTTCTCAACCAGCTGCTCAAGTTCCTCCATAGCCTGCTCAAAAGACGCGATCGGCTGGTCGGCGGGATTCTTTTTTGGCATCGCTTTTTACCCTGTGAATAGCCGCATATTTTAGTCGATGCGCTCGCTGGATCGGTCGAAACTGGCAGCTAGAAGGCCAGAAGCCTTGATAGCGATTCGATAACTTCATGACTCAATCGCTTGTAGAAAATTCACTGCCCCCTGAATTGCCCCGGCGGGTATAATCCGCCCCTCGTCCAAAAAAACAACCTTTTCATTTCACTTTGAACTGGGTTTTTGGCGGATTCTTTCTCTCTTAGGTTGGTGCAAATTAATTTGGGGGTGGGGATGTCCGATCTGGCC
>CAZXRS010000015.1:0-18563 GCA_964642635.1 uncultured Bifidobacterium sp.
CGCGGACTACTGCGATTCATCACCGCTGGCTCGGTGGATGATGGCAAGAGCACGCTGATCGGCCGCCTGCTGTTCGACAGCAAGGGTATTTTTGCTGATCAGCTCGATGCTATTTCACGCGCCCGCCACAAGCGTACCGTGGGGGATATGATCGATCTGTCGCTACTGACCGACGGCCTCGAGGCCGAGCGCGAGCAAGGCATCACCATTGATGTTGCGTACCGCTACTTCGCTACGCCCAAGCGTAAATTCATCATCGCCGATGCACCGGGGCATGAGCAGTACACCCGCAATATGGTGACCGGCGCATCCACCGCCGATGCGGTGATCATCCTGATCGATGTTTCGAAGGTGAAAATCGATGAGCAAGGCAAAGCTGAACTGCTGATTCAGACCAAGCGTCATTCGACGATTGCTCAACTGCTGCAGATCGAGCACATCGTCGTTGCCGTGAACAAGATGGATCTGGTGAATTATGACCGCGCAGTGTACGAGCATATCGTTTCGGCATACAAGGAATTCGCTACCACCTTGGGTCTGAAGGATATTCATACGATACCTATGTCGGCACTGGCTGGTGACAATGTGGTGGTACGCAGTGAGCAGATGGATTGGTATAAAGGTCCGACGCTGATCGAGTTACTGGAATCGCTGTCGGTGTACGACGATGAACACACGGCAGCGCTGCGCTTCCCGGTGCAGCTGGTCGCTCGCCATAACGGGCACGAAGCGAATGACTTCCGCGGCTATATGGGTCGTATCGAAGCGGGCAGCGTGAAAAAAGGCGACAAAATCATTGTGCAGCCGAATGGACATACGGCGACGGTGAAGGATATTGTGACGCTGGATGGCTCACTGGATAGTGCGTCCGCCGGCAAGTCCGTGACGATTCTGCTGGACGAATACGTCGATATTTCGCGAGGCGACATGCTGGCAGCGGCCAATGAGCCGGCTACGGTGCTGAAAAACTTTAGCGCAGATGTCTGCTGGTTGTCGGAAGAGCCGCTGAACACAGGCCGCAAGTACTGGCTGAAGCACACCACGCGTCAGGTCGCAGCCAAAATCACCGGCATTCAGTCACTACTCGATATCAATACGCAGCAAAGACACGAAGGCCATGAGCTCAAGCTCAACGGTATTGCACGCATAAACGTGACCGTTCAGCAGCCACTAGCTGCTGATGCCTATGATCAGGTACGTGCGACTGGTAGCTTTATTCTGATTGACGAAATCTCTCACCAGACCGTCGCTGCGGGTATGATTCGGCTGGACTGAACTCCAGCACATTCCATGTCCCAGCACCTCGACAGACCTGTTCGGACCTCTCCGGGCAAGGTCTGGCTGGTCGGCGCCGGTCCCGGCGCGGCTGACCTGATCTCTGTACGCGGCGCGCGCATCCTTGCGGATGCCGAAGTTGTGCTGCATGACGCGCTAGTCACGCCTGACATTCTCTCGCTGTGCCCACAGGCGCTGCTGATCTCGGTGGGCAAACGCAGCGGACAACGCTCGACGGCGCAAGCACAGATCAACCAACAAATCATCGAATGCGCTTTTCGGTTTGAACGCGTGGTGCGGTTAAAAGGCGGCGACCCCATGCTGTTTGGCCGCGCCGACGAGGAACTGGTGGCACTTGAGTCAGCGAACGTATCTTACGAGATTGTTCCCGGGATCACCACCGCGTTCGCCGCAGCCGCCTCGATCAGACAACCACTGACCAAGCGCGGCGTCGCGCGCAATGTCGCCTTCTTCACCTCGACCACTGCGCCTGGCGAACTGGATCAGGCCTCCCTCCCCGGCTGTGACACGCTCGTGCAGTACATGGGTGGGCAGGAAGCAATCGATACCGCCAAGCGTTTGCTCGAGCGCGGTCATGCTCCGCAAACACCCGTCATCGCCATCGAGAACGTCAGCCGCCACGATGAACGCGTGATGCGACTGACGCTCACTGAAATGGTCCATGGCCTGCCCGCATGCAGTGGGCCCGTGCTCGTGATGATTGGCGAAGCACTGCGCAAGCGCAGTTAACTCGTTCAATTCAAAAATCGCTGACCGAACACGTAGCGAGTCAACCACATTCTTATCATCATCTGTCACCGAAGACAGATGATTACCTTCTTCACTCACTGAGTTCCACTACCTGTCAAAGGTTTGCATTGCATCGTCACGCCTTCATCGTTTTCAGGCGAAGGATCGCGGATGCGCAGAATCATCACGTTCAAGAAAAAGCCACTGAAAGGTAAGCGCGACTATCGACCGCGCAGAGTGTGGTCGCTGCAGCAAAAAATCGCCATTCTCGACAGAGCGGATGAAACTAGCACCAATGTCGCCGCGCGAGAATTCGACGTGGATATACGACTGATTTTTCAATGGCGTGAACACCGCAGGAACGGTGTACTGGCGCAGCGGACATGGAAGGAGCCGGATCGCCCAAAGCGAGGAAGCAGAAAGGCAGAGACGCTTGCTGACGCTGAGATGGCAAACGAAGAGTCATGATCTGCCAGGAACGCAGCGTCGAAACCTGACTCTATAAATGACGACGCCTCCCAAAGGACGCGCCGCGCAAGAGAAAACTGTTGGATTAAACACTGACGAACTACAGGGCTTATCTTCGTCGCTGTGATGAGCGAAGTAAAAGCTCGTTCGGTAAAGAGTAATCCCTACGCAGTATTTGACTAGATTGTTTATTCGAATAGCGAAAGCACCTACCGAGTTCGCTATTCGGATTTTCTGTTGACGCAATCGCGCCACGTCTTTGCCCTTGAATTGATCTTTTCAAATAGCCGAATCAGCTATCGATAAAAATTCGATAATTTTATAAAAAAATGCGTCACCATCGCGGCAACAATGATGGCGCTCACAATGAAATTCCCCGCTCCGCCCCTCCGCACAATTCTGCTTCTTCCTGCTTTCCTTGTCGCTCTGTTCAGCGCTGGATGTGCATCAAATACGTACACGAAGCATCAGTCCGCATCTCAGAAACCCGTTTGCAGCAATGACCCAGTTTTGGGTAAGAAGTGCACAGTAACGTTCGATAGGGGGCCATCCCAGCCACCCGCCACAGTTGTGGTCAATCTCGGTCGATTTCCGGATCGGACCGAGCAGCTGAAATCACCCACGCTACAGCCTTATGAGAAGGCGCAGTTTGTCGAGGCCTTGGATCGATTTAAGAAGTATGAATTACCAAAAGGCATCACTCGCTATGGTATCTACTGGCTTGACAATGAGCGGCTTGTTTTTTCGTCACACGGATACCCAGGCTGGAAAGCTGAAAGCGATGAGCAGCCACGTATCGTTTCCTACAACATCATCACCGGCGAATTCGTCGACAGCGGCTATCGAGGACGAATCTCTTGTCTGAATCATCTCGGCGATATTTTGATTGCCCATGCCGAGAAGGGTACTGGCGAAACCTTGGCATTGAATGAGTTCCAGTGGCTTGCCGGAAAATGGGGAACGGCACTCAAACGTATCGAATTTCTGAAAGGCGCCACGTTCGTTTCTTACCGATGTGATTTCGTACCACCCGCTGATCCGATTTATCGCGATCCACCAGAAAAACTTCCCCCTTCTGCCGCGAGTGTCACGCCTTTGCTTCCGCAGCACGGAATGATTAAAGACACCGTGGTTCGGGTGAATGGTGAACTACAGGATAAGGGCTTTCTCATTAAGCCCAACGGAGAGAGCATTCCGATCACGAATCGCCGCCTGACGCGGTTTCATTTTACTTATCAGCCGTGGAGTGAGAGTTACTTCGAAGTCGAAGTATCGCCGTATGAACCGCGTACTTTCGTTCCCTCCGGACGAGTCATCATTCATCCAATTCCACAGCTTTTCCGCGATTGGGATAAGACGCTTAACGCTTCAGTAGCGTCGTTTCCGAGCCGACTCGGCCTGTTGTGGAGCATCCAACAACGTCGCGGATACTGGCACAAACAGGGCCTATTTCTAAAGCAAGGTTTGAACTTGCTTCGCATTGATGACGGTTATACCAGCGGACCTATCAAAGCCTCTCCCGATGGCTGCCGTATCCACGCATCTGGTATCCGCGGAGATTTCTTCGCTTACTACAACCCACCTTTTGACATCGTAATTGACTTGTGCAAGGAGCTTGGCAAATGACAGAACCTGAGAAATCCAATGCCACTGAACGGATGATGACTCCTGAAGAAAAGCTATATATTGGTCTCGGTATGGCTGCTGCACAAACTGCCTACGAACTCAATAACGGCTTTGGGATCGTACCCGGGAAACCGCTACGATATATCGACGATTCAGCAGGCCTAAAGAGTCCCGGGGCACGTCCTTTCAAGATCACAGAACTAGATGGTTTCATAGTTCAGGATGTGTTTAATGATCCGATAAGCGGACTTAATGCCTTCGTAGCTTACGACGAATCGCGTGGCATCGTCCTGGTATCCGCAGCTGGAACGAATGGCTTTGGCAAAGATTTGCCCGATACGGCTGAGGATGTTGCCCGGCTGGGAAACAAGCAAAATTCAGAACTTGTAGATTTACGTCGATTTCAAAAGGCTCTCGAGGCTGCCATCATTAAAATTGGGGGGATTGATAATTTAACTACATTAATACCCAATGGCCAAAGCCTTGCGGCAGGCATGACAACGACATTGGGCATGCACCTGGTGAATGGCAGCCCCGGCAGTAATAATAAAGATTTTTACACTAATCTTGGAATACCGGCTGAGAAGATCTTCGCCGTTTCCGTCAACGGCTTCGGCGATGAATACAGCGCCAAGCAGGCAGGCTTTACCGACGATCAAATCAATTCATTCAGATCGAAAGCCGCTCTACATCGCGTCGTCGTAAAGAACATCCTCACTGGCGAATATGATTTCGTCTCGCAGCTAGGCGGTCAATTTAGCGGGACCAACTGGATACTTCCTGTGGAGATCGGCCAAGGGGCGGAACTTCATACCTTCCGTAATGGCATAGCACAAGGCACAGACAATCTGTACGGCGACCTGTCGCTGATGAAAACCGGCACCGTACCCACGATCGACCACGATTCGTTGTCGCGCAATCTCGCGTGGCTCGACTCACGTAACCTGATCAAGAACAATCCTGTTTCCCTGACCTGGGCGGGTTATGTTGCCATGCTGTTTTCACAGCCGGGTGAAAGTAGTGAAAGCATCAGCCGCGCACTGCAGAGTTTCGCGGGAATGCCCAAGCCTATTGCCAATATCGTCGGCGCCATTTCAGAAATTGTTCTGCGAGCACTTCCCATTACCCATGCGACGCAAGCGATCAGCTTCCTCGCGGGCACGTACGCTGGCGGCCAATTGATCGGTTCGATTAAATCGCCCCAGCCAGTGTTTGATACCGATGCAGCTTTCGGCCCCGTGCAGCAAGGATGGATACGCTCGCTTGCAACGGTTGACCACAACAATATTCCGCAGGCGGTGGTCGATTTCAATCCGGCAACGAAGGTGCAAGTTATTCGGCGTTTAGATGGAAGATCGCTGGAACTACATCCTGACGGCTCCGAGATCCAGATCCATCCAGACTTTGGCATCGCCGTGCTGAACGCCGATGGTAGTGGCATGCTTTTTCTGAAGCATGTGGATGCTGCTACAGGCAGTATCGAGTCCGCTGGGATACCGATTGAGCGAGGTTCGGAACTTCAGTATGAAGACGATGGCTGGAGCATTTTTAGGACGATCGACAAATCTTCCGGTCTGTACGAGTTGACGCACTATCAGGGGTTGAAAGCGAAGCTGACTGAAATTCAGTTTGAAAAGGGGGCTGATGGCAAATTAACTGACAAATTGTCGAAGACTGCATCGCTTGAACGACAGATTCCTTCAAACACCCTGAGCCTTCCGGATCCCTCTGGATTCCAGCAGACAGCTCTTCAGATTGCTCCGAACCATGTTCAATTCATCCTCCGCGACGATGACCGTCGCACGATACAAACCATCGACGTCATTAATAGCGATTATCGCAGCGAGACTACATATCGCGATGGCCAGGGTCACCTGCAAAAGCGCGTCACTGTAGAGCAGTTGAATGCTGAGGCCTCACGCACCACACTCTTCGGTGAAGAAGGCACTGCGACTGAATCGACTACCGTGCAGCGCTATAGCCGCGCCGGAGAACTCTACGAACTCGAAGACCATATCGACTATCAGGAGGGATTTCGGCTGCTCACCGTCCGTGATTCGCAAGGTTTTGTGAAGGAAGCCGAGGCCGTTCCGCTCAATGCTACACCTGCGCAGTATCGCGAAGCCGTCCGTGACAGTCTCGAAAGCGATATCGCCGACTTCCTCACTGCCCTGCGCCAGAAAGATACCGCCGGCGTCATCCTTTCCACTGCACGTATCGCACTCGACTATGCTCGCTCTGAGGGCATGGTCACCGCGCAATATGACACCATGGTCAGCGATATATCGAGTGGATTGGCACTCATCAGTTCGCTCCGCTCGATCCAGTCCGGCGATACGCTAGCCAAGATTGGCGGTACCGTAGGTCTGCTGAACAGCACGAATTACCTTGCCGGTCGCATGTTCGGCTCAGGTTATCTGAGCCCGGCGCAATCAGCGGCACTACAACAGATAGGTGCGATTCTCTCTATCGCCAATCTCGCCAATCTTGGCAAGATGATCGAGGCGGGGCAGATTGGCTCTGCTGGTGCCACGGTCGTGTCAGCAATGAATGGCTTCGCCTACCTGAGCGGCTCCAGCTCCGCACTCATGGGCTCGGGTGCGCTGATTGCGATTAATCCTATCGTGATGGTCGTCGCCGCATTTGGGCTGGACAGCCTTTTTGCCGAGGATCCCCCTCCCCCGCCACCGCAAGGTCTAGCCACTTTCTACCGCGACGAATCAGGCGCGCTGCGCTATCGCATCACTGAGTCGAATGCGCTGGGCGAGAGCATTCTGCGGCGGGATCTCGAGCAGCTGGTGCCTAAGCTTGAGCGCCTGCTGGCAGATGCCAACACCGATATCGCCACGTCCGAGCACAAACTCAGCCTTGTTGCGTCGCGCATGCCAACGGTGCAGATATCGGCCTGGTCGAGTCACAGTAATAATGGCGTCGACAATTATTTCTTCGTGCTCGCACAGCAGGATCCGATGCGCGACGACCCCTCTTATGTAGCGGTCTCACGTCTTGATATGGTGAAGCTGTACGCCGAGACACTGGTGCTGCCCGAGGCACTGGTGCAGCAATGGGAAGTCGATCATCAGAGGGCGAAGTTCGGTGCGGATGAGTCTCACTGGCAGACCGAAGGCGAGTGGCTGCGCGGCCGAAGCCCTACAGAGCGACAGCGCTCGCAGTTGCAGGCCGAATACGACCACGCCGCCACTCGCTGGGAAGCAGCCACAAAAGTGCGGCTGATGCTCTCCACATCAGGCGATAGCCATTCACTGTCGGGGAATGTCACGCCAACGGGTATGGTGTCTGATCAGGCTGTCAGTGCTCGACTGGCGATGGAATCCGCGAAAGTGGCTGTCGACCAGTTCAACGCTGAGCATCCTGTCGACCCGAATCAGGCAGCACGTGCCACAGCAGCGCAAGAGCAAGATTTCGCACGTCGTCACTCTGCCCGCGAGACAGTTTCGCTGCAATGGCTGAAATTGCTGGCGGTAGATCTGGGTAATGACGGCGTGCAGATCATTGATCTCCCTGGCGATGTCGGTAGCGATCTCGACAGTCTGCGCAACCAGCATGTGGCCCGCTTCGACATTGATGGCGACGGCTTCCGCGAGGCCACGCAGTGGGTAGCGCCGGCCGATGCCATCCTTGGTATTGACCGCAGCGGTGACAGCCTGCTCGATAACGGTAGTGAACTGTTCAATGGCGCAGACACGCCTTTCGATCAGCATGGTCTGGCCTCGCTGGCTTACTACGACGCCAATGGCGACGGGCTGATTACAAAAGATGATCCGGCCTACCATCAGCTGCGGCTGTGGATAGATCTTGACGGCGATGGCAGCGCCGGTCAGTTGGAGGTATTCGATCTACAGATGCATCTTGTTGCGCTGGATAAGGACGCAGCTCCTAAAGGACTGGCCTCGATGGCAGTGGAGTCCATTGATCTGACCCACTCGACGATACACTTTGCCGACGGCAGCACTTCTCGTATCGAACAACTCGATCTGCTCGCTCATACGAAGGGTCTGCAGATTGCCATGGATGGCCGAACCGGCAATCTGAACGTGCTGCACGAAGACGGACTGCAGGAGAATTTCATCACACTGGTCGACGATATGACGGTGCTGATGGAATTGCTTTCGCCCGTCGTGTCGCCAGTCCGACGTGCCGAGCTGGAGGCACTGGCAGCACGATATGGCCTCAATCCGAAGTCGGCGGACTTTGCTGGTGTCGTAAAGAGTCTGCACGCTAGCGGACAAGCACTCGGTGCACAGGATACGGTGATTTATTTCGGTGATGACGATGTGTGGATAGACGGTGATGTGCGCGAGCGGCTGGAACAGATGCGGATCAGCTTCCGCAAGCTGGGTGAAGCGTCTGGCGGCGTCGAGGGTGATCCGCAGCTAGCGCGCCTAGGCAATCCGCTCAAGTCGCAATCACTGGGCGGTAGTGGTGTCTTTGATGACCGCTGGGTGCCCAGCCGCAAACTGGGCGCAAACGATATCAGCAGCGATGCACCGCCTGAGCCCCGGTCGCCAGAAATCTCCGGCGAACAGCAAGCGACGCCGTCAGATGTTTACAGTCTGCTGGCAGTCACCAAGGGAGCACAGGTCGGCGGCCTCGTGATGCAAACAGCGGTGGTAGGAAGCGATGCGATGCAGCCCGTTTCATCCAACGTACCGTCAACGGTATTCAGCACAGCGCAGCCGGTAGTAACACTCGAGTCATTAAATATTGCCAGCGACGAAGACACGACGCTTACCTTCGGCTACCAGCAGCTGACTCGGGATGCGCGGCTGGCGCTGGCAGCGGCAGATCCGACACTCAGTCTGCAATTGATCGGCATACGTAGCGCCAGCCACGGCTTGGTCAGCATGGACGATGATGCCGGCCGGATCAGCTTCCAGCCACAAAAGGACTTTACCGGTGAGGCAGGCTTTACCTATGTGCTGGCTGACCAGTACGGCCGCGTATATGAGCGAACAGTATCGATCAAAGTGCAGGACATCAATGACGCACCACTGACCGCCGGCGAATCCATCGCTTCCTCGGAAGACATCCCCCTACTGATCGATACCAAGGCGCTGCTCGCAAACGATCGTGACATTGAGGGCGATAGCCTCAGTGTGACCGGCATCGCTCGTGTAGCGCTGGGTCGCGCGGAGCTACTGACCAATGGGATGATCCACTACACGCCACCTTCGGATCAGTACGGCGTGACAGACACACTCGAATACATCGTGCGTGATAGCCGCGGCGCGAGTTCGGTCGCAAAGATACATATCTCGCTGGCCCCGGTAGACGACGCGCCCTCCGTGGTGGCAGAGCGCATCATCAATGCGCGCGAAGATCAGGTATTGAGAATTGCTCCCCGACTACTGCTACGCAATGACATTGATGTTGATGCGGATGCCCGATTAGGTTCGCTACCGCTCAAGATCACGGCTGTCGGCTCAGCCGAGCACGGCAGCATTCGCATGGAGCCGGACGGCGAAATCGTTTTTACGCCGGAAGCGGATTTCAATGGTGATGCCAGCTTCAGCTATACCGTCATGGACGAGACCGGACTGGCCACGACCGGACGAGCGCTTGTCCGAATCGATCCGGTGAATGATGCGCCGCTGGCCGCTGGCGAACATATCGACAGCCGCGAGGATGAACGCCTGCTGATAGACTCGTCGCTGCTGCTGCAGAATGAGATCGACACTGACATCGTACGCGGCGAGAAGCAAAAACTATCCGTGGTTGCAGTGGATCAAGCGGTGGGCGGCAGCGTACAGCTCAAGAATGGAATGATTGGCTTCGCGCCCGAAGCCAATCGCTCAGGCAATGCAAGCTTTCGCTATACCGTCAGTGATGGCGCAGGAGGCTTTGCCCAAGCCACGGTCGATATCACGCTGGAAGAAGTCAACGATGCGCCGCAATTACAGCCAGTGCGCTTAAGCACGATTGAGGATACCGAACTACTGATACCAGTTTCGCGTCTGATCGAGAGTGCCAGTGATGTTGATGGCGATAAGGCAGCATTAAAACTGATTAGCATCGGAAATCAGACTGGTGGTGTACTGGAGTGGATCGGCGATCGGCTTCGATTTAGACCGACTGCAGATTTCGCTGGCACCGCGAGCTTCGAGTACGCGATCGCTGACGCACTGGGTGCAAGTACTAAAGCCATTGCCTCAATTGATGTGAATGGTGTCAATGACGCGCCTCGTTGGCTCGAAGGTAGTCGCTTCAGTCCCGTGAGTAATGAAGATCAGGAAATCAGGATTGCCGAATCAGCTCTATCAAAATTATTCTGGGATGCTGACGGCGATAGTTTGCGTATTGATCCGAAATCGCTGAAAACAGTCAACGCTGGCGACAGTGTGCGCTTCGATGAAGTGCGCCGCGAACTGGTGTTCCGCGCGGCACAAAATGCCAATGGCTTGAGAAAATTCAACTTTGCGGTCACTGATGGACAAGTCAGTAGCGCGCCACTGACGCTCGATGTCAATCTGCGCCCTGTCAATGATGCGCCGGTAGTCGGAGCCGTCGGATTCCAGATGCTGGAAGACGGCGGCGCTACTGATCCGACCAAATCTGCATGGAGTTATCTGTCGCACTCGCTCTTGCTCTCATCAGCCAGTGATGTCGATGGCGATTCTCTTAAAGTCGTGAAGGTGGCGAGCGCGCGCACGACGGGTGTTCCCAACCCGCAGCCGGTCGAAATCCTGAATGATGAGGCCAATCAGCGCATTGCCATTCGCGCACCGCTGAACTACAACGGCGCGATCGAGTTCGAGTTCACTGTATCGGATGGGAATGGCGGAGAGACGGTGCAGAAAGCCTATGGTTCGGTCGTACCAGTGAATGACGCGCCTTATCTGACGGTTCAGCAAACCGGATCAGCACAACTAAATTTCATCTTTTTTACTTACAACACATCAGGCTGGAGAATTTCCGCATGGGACCCGGACGCGGGCCAAACCATTAAGTTTGCAACAGAAAGAAATCCGCTGCGCGGTAGCGTCAAACTCGCTGGTGAATCGGCGGCGCCTGACCCCAGAGGTGGCAATATGACCAGTGCCACCATCACAACAAACAGTGGTCGCGGAAACAGAACAACGACCGAAACTAGCTGGTTCAGCGCCACCGACTCCGCCGGTGCCAAATCGCAGATCAGCATCTCCTTCACCGGTCGCTACAGCTCTGATCCGATTGTGATTGATCTAGGGCGTGACGGATTCGAGTTCATGGATATCGACCGCAGCGCCGTCAGTTTTTCTGTCGACGGAGCGAATCGTCGCAGTGCATGGATAGGCCCAAATGATGCGATGCTCGCCTACGATGTTGATGGCGATGGCCGCATCAACCGCCTCGACGAACTCGCGTTCGGTACTCACGTGGGTAACGCTGCGCTCAGCGACCTGCAAGCTTTACAAGAAAGCCTGTTTGATCAGAATCAGGACAGCGTTTTCGATGCGAGCGACGCGAAGTGGTCTGAATTCTTCCTTTGGCAAGACAAGAATGGCAACGGTGTCAGCGATGAGGGCGAACTGCGCCGACTGGCTGACGCGGGTATTCAAGGCCTTTATCTGAACGCGAACGTGCTCAACCGCGCC
The DNA here is from genome assembly GCA_964642635.1 of uncultured Bifidobacterium sp. GTDB lineage: Bacteria > Pseudomonadota > Gammaproteobacteria > Burkholderiales > Burkholderiaceae_D > Pernthalerella. Next base: position 11,715 of record CAZXRS010000015.1, read on the forward strand.
GAGGGCGCAGACGTGCGGGTTCGTGGCTATACGCGACTATTGATGAAAGATGGCAGTCTGCTGCAAGCCGCCGATGTGTGGCTAGGTTTGGACAATCCGGATCGCACTGTGGGTGAATCGCCCGAACCGTCCATGCAGCAGGTCACGCAACTGGGTTCGGACCAGTTGGCCAGCCTGCTCAAGCAGCTGGCAGAAGCGCCTCAGCAAGGCAATCGCGCGCCGCTGGTCTATGGCTATCTTCCGACCCAGTTCGCCGAGGAAGGGCAGCCGTTCAGGTTGGAGATTGCGCCTAACTTCTTCATCGATGCTGATACCAATGATCCGCTGCACATCGACGCCCGGCTGGCTGATGGCTCCTCGCTTCCTGCGTGGCTGCGCTGGAATACTGAACGACTAGTATTTGAAGGAACCCCTCGTGAGCAGGACGCAGGCAAGCTGCAGCTGGCGCTGGTAGCGACCGATCGCGAAGGCGCCAGCAGCAGCGTCACGTTTACGCTACTGACAGCCGCCATCAATCACGCTCCCACGGTCAACCGGCCGCTGGACACGATAGGCTGGATAACCGGCACCGAAAACAGATTCCACATTCCTACGTCGCTGTTTACCGATGCAAATGAAGATGACACGCTGCTGTACAGCGTGACGCTGGCAGACGGCTCAGCATTGCCCGACTGGATGCAGTTCGATGTCAGTACCACTACGCTCAGTGGTACTCCTGATGATAGCAAGCTGCGCACTCCCGTCTGGTTGAAGATTACTGCTACTGATTCAGGCGGCCTCAGTGCTAGCACCCTCGTTTCAATGGCAGCAGCAAGATTCGGCACCGACGGCGATGACACGCTGGTCGGCTCCGGCGCCGATGAATATTTCTGGGGCGAAGGCGGCAATGATGTTCTCGTCGGCGGCGGTGGCAGTGATACCTACGTTTTCGGTTCAGACTGGGGCTGGGATGAGATCAACGAGATCACTTCCCCATCAGATCACAACGTGATCCGGTTTGGAGACGACATACGACCCACCGATCTGCTAATCAGTCGCGATCTGAACGGTCTGTACATCGCTGATCGGGAAACGATGAGCCGGATCAGCATTACCAATGAACGCAAATCGAGTGCCTCGGCGTCGATTGATAGTCTGATCTCGGAGATTCAGTTTTCAAATAGTGAAGTATGGACGGCACTGACGGACAAAGAAGTTGCATTTAGAGGCGTACTGGATTGGGATCATCTTGATTTCACCGGTAGCCACAAGGATGACTTCATCTGGGCGAGCTGGATCAGCTCTACGCTCCACGGCGATTCTGGCGACGATGTCGTGTATGGCAATAGCGGTAATGACCAGTTATTCGGCGACGCCGGCAATGACACGCTGGATGGTGGCACAGGAAACGACACGATGTTCGGCGGCATTGGCGATGATTTTTATGCGGTTTCCAGCGGTAGTGGCAATAAGATCATTTCAGACATCAGTGGATCCGACACTCTGGCGTTCACTGACATCGCCAGCGTCGATGATTTATCTTTGGACCGCTCAGGACTCGATCTGCTCACCGGCTTCCGAAAAGCCAGTGGCAGTGTGATCGTGAAGGATTTCTTCAAGACTGACGGCAACCTCAATGCCGAGGGAGGGATCGACTGGTTCCTTTTTAGTGACGGCAGCCAGATCTCCGCAGCGGCACTGGCCAGCACGATGGCATCGGCCAAGAACGTCACGACAAACAACTTACTGCCATTCCAAAGCTCACGGTGAGAAATCTTGCTCGCGACACCTATTATTGATTTTTCCACTCATGAAGTCTTTGAAAGATGATTCTGGTAGCGAACCTTCAGATCAAGCCCGCACCGGCGATGAACGCCATCCGCTACCCTCGGGCCTGATCTGTCTGGTCACTATCGCGCGGGCGCACGGCATCGCCTCGGATCCGCAGCAACTATGGCATGAGTTCGGCGAACCCCACTCCGGATTCTCGTCGACCGCGATACTGCACGCCGCACGTCGTCTCGGTCTGGCTGCGGACTGCCGTCGCGTCCATCCAGAGCGCCTGCACCGCATGGCCGTACCTGCGATATTCGTCGATCGTGACGGTTCCTTCGGCATTCTTGGTCGGGTCGAGTCCTCGGGTGCAGCCATGCGCGTGCTGGTTCACCGCCCCGCCGAACTGCAACCGACGTGGCTATCGATGCAGGATTTTGCTCAGCGCTGGGCCGGCGAGCTGATACTGTTCGCATCACGCGCCTCGCTTGCCGGTGAACTTTCTCGTTTCGACTTCAGATGGTTCATTCCGGCCGTTGTGAAGTACCGCAGGCTACTGACCGAGGTGCTATTGGTATCGGTGGTGCTTCAACTGTTTGCACTCGTCACCCCGCTATTCTTTCAAGTCGTGATGGACAAGGTGCTCGTGCATCGCGGTTTCAGCACGCTCAACGTGATCGCAACAGGCTTACTGGCGGTGAGTCTGTTTGAAGTCGCACTCAATAGTTTGCGAACCTATGTGTTCTCGCACACCTGCAGCCGCATCGATGTCGAGCTAGGCGCGCGGCTATTTCGGCATTTGCTGTCGCTGCCGCTACCATGGTTTCAGGCTCGGCGTGCCGGCGACTCGGTCGCGCGCATCCGTGAGCTGGAGAAAATTCGCAGCTTCCTGACCGGTAACGGAATCACGCTGCTGCTTGATCTGGTGTTCTCGCTGGTCTTCATTGCAGTGATGCTGCTTTACAGTCCAGTGCTGACGCTGATCGTCGTGCTGTCTCTGCCCTGCTATCTCGCGCTATCGATCGGCGCTACCCCACTACTCCGTCGCCGGCTTGATGAGCAGTTCAGACACGGTGCAGAGAATCAGGCCTTTCTGGTGGAGACGGTGACTGCCATCGATACAGTGAAGTCGATGGCAGTCGAGCCTCGCTGGTGTCGACAATGGGAAGAGCAGTTGGCCGCGTATGTAAAAGCAGCATTCCGCGCGGCTATGGTGAGTAACTGGGCTGGAAACGGCGTTTCATTGGTGGGCAAGCTGGTGACGGTGTGCACGATGTGGCTCGGTGCTCGCCTCGTGATCGATGGCGAGCTGAGCGTGGGGCAGCTGATCGCCTTTAATATGCTCGCAGGCCATGCCGCAGCACCGGTTATGCGACTGGCCCAGATGTGGTCGGAGTTCCAGCAAGTTGGCATATCGGTCGAACGACTTGGCGACATCCTCAATACCAACAGCGAGGCAGCGTCCGGCGGCGTCGCTCTTCCACCGCTAAAAGGGCATATCGCGTTCGATCGGGTGAGCTTTCGTTACCGCACCGACGGCAATGACATCCTGTCGAATATCCATCTGGTGATACGGCCGGGCGAATTCGTGGGCATTGTAGGACGCTCCGGCTCAGGCAAGAGCACGCTAACGCGCTTGCTGCAACGGCTGCATACAGCTCAACGTGGACGTATCCTCATCGACGGCATCGACATCGCGCTGACTGATCCCGCATCGCTACGCCGCCAGATTGGCGTCGTGCCGCAGGAAAGTCAGCTATTTCGAGGCACGATCAGAGAAAACATCGCGCTATCTGATCCAGGCGCCCCACTGGAAAAAGTCATTCAGATGGCGCATTTGGCAGGCGCACATGGATTCATCTGCGAACTGCCGGAAGGCTATGACACGCAGATCGGTGAGCATGGTACCGGGCTCTCTGGCGGTCAGAAACAGCGCATTGCCATTGCACGCGCCCTGATGCGAGATCCGCGCATTCTGATTTTTGATGAAGCGACCAGCGCGCTGGACTATGAATCAGAGCGAGTCATACAAATGAACATGGCAGCAATATGCAAGCAGCGAACTGTGCTGGTCATCGCGCATAGATTATCTGCAGTGCGCGACGCAGATCGCATCCTCGTACTCGAGCGCGGTCGAATCGTCGAACAAGGTTCGCATGATGATCTAGTGTCACCGGATGAGGGACTGTACGCTCACCTACACCGTATGCAACACGCATGAAGACTATCCAGTTCACACGCTTGTATTTACGATGGGCGGCTTTACGCGAGCTCTTTAGTAGTCATATCGATTGCCTGAGACGGGCCTGGAAAGTACGTCATGAATTGGACGGACAGGATTATCATCGATCAGAAACTGAATTTCTGGCAGGCGTACTCACACTACAGAAGACGCCTCCATCCCCCGCCCCGCGCGTGGCACTCTGGCTGATTTGCTCATTTGCACTGCTGGCCTTGCTATGGTCTATCTTTGGCAAGGTGGATGTGGTCGCGACGGCCCCTGGCAAGATTATCCCCAGCGGGCGAAGCATGGCAATACAGGCGATCGAGACAGCCAGTGTGAAGTCTATTCGTGTACGCGAGGGTGATTCGGTACATGCCGGCGATTTGCTACTGGAACTGGACGCCACTGCGGCCTCGGCTGATATTGACCGTATTGACAACGACCGAATCGCCGCACGCCTACAAACCTTGCGGTCTCAAGCCATGATCTCAGCAATGGTAGGCGGGAGACCCTCGACTATGACAGCCGCCGACGTGCCATCATCCCGGATGCTGGAAGCGACTCGGCAGGTGGAAGGCATGCACGCAGAACACAACGCGCGACTTGCGCGGCTCGACGCTGATATCGACCGGCGTCAAGCAGAATTACAATCGACGCAGCAAATGATTCGCAAGCTGGAGCAAACACTGCCAATCACACGCATTCGCGCGCAGGACTATAAAGATTTGCAGGAACGTGGCTTTGTTTCACGTCATGCGTGGCTGGAGAAGGAACAGGCACGTCTCGATCAGGAAGGAGAGTTGTCGACACAGCAAAGCCGAATGACGGAGATCAGCGCAGCATTACGCGAGAATCAGGCACAACGTCGCGCACTGGTTGCGGAAACACGCCGTCAGCTATTGGATATGAGCGTGGAAGGTGAGCAAAAAGCTGAGTCGTTGAGGCAGGAAATGCTAAAGGCAAAAGCGCGAGAGAAACTGATGAGAATTACCGCACCGATCGACGGCACCGTACAGCAACTGACTATCAATACGGTGGGCGGTGTCGTGACGCCTGCTCAGGTACTGATGCTGCTGGTACCAGACCAGCAGCCCATCGAAATTGATGCGACCCTCGAGAACAAGGACATCGGCTTTGTGAAACCGGGACAATCGGTAGAAATCAAGGTGGAAACTTTTCCCTACACTCACTATGGCACGATACCCGGAACAGTCATGCACTTATCGCATGACGCCGTCAGCGATGACAAACATGGTCTGACCTATCTGGCGAAGATACGAATCGAAAAGACTACAGTGCAAGTGAATGGCAAGAGTGTGTTGCTGCATCCCGGTATGGCTGTGGTTGCCGAAATAAAAACCGGACGCCGGCGCGTCATCGAATATTTTTTGAGCCCACTTTTACAAAACACCAGCGAGAGCCTGCGCGAGCGATAAACTTTTATGTCGAGAGGCTTCCTACGCAATAACTCGCGATCGCCTCCAGCACAGCAGCACTTTCTCCGACGGCATCTGCGACCGTCAGCTCTAGCTGCGGATACTTTTCGCGCAATTCCTGAATCAAAGGCGGAAGATCACGCAACACATGCCCACCCTGCCCCAAAAATACCGGCACGACACTGACCTCTGTGCAGCCCGCATCCGCGAGCTGGCTGACCACCGCAGGCAACCGGGGCTCCATCAATTCTAGAAACGCCAGCTCAACCTGAGCATGAGGAAGCCGTTCGCTGGCAATGGCCTGCAATTTCTGAAAAGGTTGCGCCCAACGAGGATCCCGCGCGCCATGTGCGAATAGTACCAACGCAGATTTTTTTTGCATCAATGCCTCTCTACCCACCACAGCGCTGCCATCGCCGCCAGCAGAAACAACAAACTAGGCAATACGGCTGTAGCAAACGCTGGCCAAGTGTTTAACAAACCGAGATGAGAAAACAGATTGTTCACCAAATGAAAACCCATACCCAGCATGATTCCAACGAAGACTTTCAGTGACAATCCACCGCTACGTGCCTGTAGATAGGCAAAGGGCAGCGCCAATACCATCATCACCACCAGCGCCAGCGGATAGAGCAGCTTGCGCCAGAAGGCAATATCGTATTGTTCGCTGCGCTGGTTGTTATCCTGAAGATGTCGGCTGAATTGCGCCAGATCGACCGTCGACATGCCTTTGGGGTCGGCGAGCATCACCGCCAGGATATCAGGCGTGATTTCCGAACGAATCTGTAGGCTATCCAGATGACGGTGTGAAAACAGCACCGGCTGCGTGCCGGAAGGTGCGCTGTCGACAGTCAGTCGCATTTCATCTACTGCATTGAGCTGCCAAGTTTCATTGCCAAGAAATTGGGCCCGCTGGGCGGAAATCCGGGAGATGAGCCGCATACGGGTATCGAATTCGAACAAGCTCACCTCAAGTACCGAACCATCAGTATCGATCTTACGCGCATTAAGAAAGCGCGATCCGACGATGTTGCGGGTGACGGGGTCACGCACCAGATCTTTGGCCCATAGTCCGGACTTGAACTCTGCCGATAAGGTCGATCCCTGGATGCGACGCTTCAAGTTTTCGCGGAAGTCGTCGCTCTTGGGTGCGATGAATTCTCCGAGCACGAAGGTAATGGTGCCCAGTACTAGGGCGATACGAAGCAATATCCACAGCGCGCGCGACATCGACAGGGATGAAGCACGCATCACCGTGAATTCGGACCGTGCTGCAAACTGCGCCATCACATAGATGGTTCCAATCAGCGCGACGATAGGCATCAGCTCATAGGCATAGGCCGGCAAGCCGAGCAACACGTAGAACATCGCATGCTCGAACTGATAAGGGCCGCGACCGATGGACCCCAGCTCACCCATCAGATCAAAAAACGCGAA
>CAZXRS010000016.1:0-17569 GCA_964642635.1 uncultured Bifidobacterium sp.
TGGGCTCGCGCACATCTTCCTGATCGTCGACGATAAATTCCTGAGGCACGGTGTGCAGCAATTGCTGGTCGGTTGGGATGTTGACCGCTTTCGCCGTCTCGATCACGCGCGCCACATCGGTCGCATTCACTTCTTTATCTCGGATCGCCACCATGCCGCTGGAATTGAAACTGCGGATGTGACTGCCAGCGATACCGGTCCACACATTGCGTATCTGACAGTCGGCCATCAGCTCGGCTTCTTCCAGGGCGCGCTGTATCGATTCGACGGTGGCTTCGATGTTAACCACCACGCCTTTTTTCAGGCCCTTCGATTCACTCTGGCCAAGACCAATGATTTCCTGACGACCATTGGGCAGGACTTCGGCCACCACGGCGACCACTTTTGACGTGCCGATGTCGAGGCCGACGATCAGATTTTTCGCGTCTTTTGTCATAGATTTATCGGGCTAATGGTTGTCTCGTTTAACTCATTTATTACGGTGGATGTCGTCAACACCCCTACATCACGTTTCGCTCTCCACCGACCGCAATGGCACCGATGCGGCTGACCGCCGCTTTAGTGCCAACCCATTCGGGTACCGCATATCGATGACTTCTATTCTTCCCGGCAGCGCGCTGGCCAGCTGCGGATACACACCCACCAGCCGCTCGATTCTTACCTTCAATTCATCTTTCTCGTGCAATCGTCCAATATTCAACACGATTCCATTATTCAGCTTGGCCGTCCACGCGTAGCGCTTCGATAGCGTCAGCGCACTGGGCGTCAACTTCACCGGAGCCAGCCACTCGCGTAATTCGAATAAGCGCTGCGCGACTTCACGCGCGCTGTCGTCCGGTCCTTCCAGCGTCGGCAGCTTGCCGTCCTGCTCCGCTTCAGCGAGGTTGGCTGTGAACAGCACACCATCGACTGAAATCAAACGCCCCTCCTGCTCACCCCAGGTACCTAGCGCAACAAACTCGTCAACCGTTACTACCAGCCTGTTGGGCCACTCGCGACGTACCGAGGCATGCTGTACCCACGGCACCGTCTCGAAAGCGGATCGTGCCGCGCCCAGATCGACGGTAAAAAAATTTCCGCGGATACGCTGCAAGGCCGCGCTGCGCACGGTCGCTTCGTCAACAAAGCGCAATTTTTTCCCCGGTACGGCACGCACCTGCACGACCTGCAAATCAAACAGCGGCTGCCTCGCTACCCATTGATACGCGGAATACATCAGCGCGAGCACAAGCACACCGAGCATCGCTCGGGTAACTAGGTTCAACATTCTGATGTCATTCCACATGCCAATACCCTTAGTGCGGGGTCCAGTCCGCAGAGGGCTGCAGGTCGAGCGCAGCCATCTTCAGGATCTCAATACACAACTGCTCATACGGTAGTCCGGCTACTGCTGCTGACATCGGTACCAGAGAGTGCCCGGTCATACCCGGTGAGGTATTTATTTCAAGCAAAAAGGGCTGGTTATCACTGGCACGGATCATCACGTCCGCCCGCGACCAGCCACGACAGCCGAGGCTTCTATACGAAGCCAGCACCAGTGCCTGTACCTTCTGCTCCATCTCTGCCGGGAGTTCACTGGGACACAGATATTTCGTCTCATCAGAAAAATATTTATTCTGATAGTCATAGTTTGCGTCCGGTGCGACGATCCGCACCACCGGCAAAGCGCGGGCAGTATCACCCGCACCCAGTACCGGACAAGTCAGCTCCATCCCGCTGATGAATTCCTCAGCCATCACGGCCTTGTCAAACTTCGCAGCCAGTGCATAGGCCTCTGGCAGCTGCGCAGCGTCGATAACTTTGGTCAGGCCGAGTGTCGAGCCTTCGTGTGCGGGCTTCACAATCAGTGGCAATCCGAGCTTTGCAATAACGGCTTTCCAGTCGCTCTGGGCAGTCAGCATGTCAAATTTTGGTGTCGACAAGCCGTTGTGTAGCCAGACGCGTTTGGTCATGGCCTTGTCCATCGCGATCGCCGATGCCAACACACCCGGACCGGTATACGGTATGCCCAGCTGTTCTAGTGCCCCTTGCAACGTGCCGTCTTCGCCGTAGCGACCATGCAGTGCGATGAACACACGATCAAATTTTTCTGCGGCGAGCTCTGCCAGCGAACGCTGCGCCGGATCGAAAGCATGCGCATCCACACCCTGTGACTGCAGCGCTTTCAGAACGCCACTGCCAGACATCAATGAAATTTCACGCTCGGCGGAACGACCCCCGAACAGCACGCCTACTTTGCCGAATGCTTCTTTCATACTCTTACTCATTTGTGCTCCAACGCCGTCGACTGGGTCAGCTGCTGGAGCTGTGCCGGTACGTTTGAAATCGATCCTGCGCCCATCGTCATCACTACATCGCCATCCTTTGCCATCTTCAGCAAGGTTTCCGGCATCTCTGCGATATCTTCAACAAAGACCAGTTCCGTCTTGCCGATCACACGTAAAGCGTGGGCAAGTGAACGACCATCAGCAGCAGGTATCGGCTGCTCACCGGCGGGGTACACATCAGCTAGCACCAGCACGTCTACGGTCGACAGCACTTTCACGAAATCCTCGAACAGGTCGCGCGTTCGTGTGTAGCGATGCGGCTGAAAAGCGAGTACCAAACGGTGACCCGGGAACGCACCTCGCGCTGCAGCGATCGTCGCTGCTGTTTCCACGGGATGGTGGCCGTAGTCATCGACCAGCGTGAAGCCACCGCCTTGCGGCAACGGTATCTGTCCATACTTGGTAAAGCGACGACCCACTCCATGAAACTCAAGCAGCGCTTTTTGAATATGCGCATCTTGCACATCCAACTCGCGTGCTATGGCAATCGCGGCGCATGCGTTCTGCACGTTGTGCATACCTGGCTGATTGAGTCGTACCGGCAGCGGGTCATAGCCTTCCTGTACAACGGTGAACTCCATGTGGCTGTTCACTGCTCGCGCATCAACCGCACGCACATGAGCGTCTTCATGGAATCCGTATGTCATGACCATCTTCGAGATGAACGGCATGATCTCGCGCACGTTCGGATCGTCGATACACAAAATGGCGACGCCGTAGAAGGGTAGTCGCTGCGTAAATTCGATGAAGGCCTGCTTTAGCTTCGCGAAGCTATGGTCATAGGTCTCCATGTGATCGGCATCGATATTCGTAATGACCTCGATCATCGGCGACAGATTCAGGAAAGACGCATCCGATTCATCAGCCTCGGCCACGATGAATTCGCCACTGCCTAGCTTTGCGTTAGCACCGGCACTATTGAGTCGACCACCAATGACGAAGGTCGGATCCAGGCCAGCTTCAGCGAGAATGCTGGCCACCAGACTCGTCGTCGTCGTCTTGCCATGCGTGCCGGCGATCGCGATACCGCTCTTCAGTCGCATCAACTCTGCCAGCATTACGGCGCGCGGCACAATTGGAATATGTTTTGACCGACCCGCCTGCACCTCCGGATTACTGGGTCGCACCGCCGTCGACGTGACGATCGCATCAGCGCCGGCCACGTTTTCCGGTGCATGACCAATATGAATATTCGCGCCGAGTTCAGCAAGGCGGCGGCTGGCTGCATTGTTGGCGAGATCAGAACCGGACACGGTATAGCCGAGGTTGAGTAGTACCTCGGCGATGCCGCTCATGCCGGAACCACCGATGCCAACAAAATGAATGTGTTTGACTCTATGCTTCATGAATGTCCCAACTGTTCCAGCACGCCGGCGATAGCTTCGTTAGCATCGCGTCGACCCTGCCGGTATGCAGCTTCTGCCATCTGCAGGCAGCGCTCGCGTGTCATGTCGTGCAACAGCCCAGCGAGTGATGTGGTGTCCATGTAGGCCTGCGGCAGATGTACCGCAGCGCCGCCCTGCGCCATCCATTGCGCGTTGTTCCGTTGGTGAGATGTCGTCGATACGACCAGTGGCACCAGCACAGAGGCAACGCCTGCCGCGCAAAGTTCAGCGACAGTAATCGCACCAGCGCGGCAGATCACGAGGTCTGCATCGGCATAGCGGCTGGCCATATCGTCGATGAAGTCCACAACCTCAGCGTCGACGCCCGCACTTTCGTAATTCTTTTTCAATGCTTCGATATGCTGCTTGCCAGACTGATGGACGATGCGAGGACGCAGATACTCGGGCATCTGTGCAAGCGCAGCTGGTACGGTGTCGTTTAGCACTCTCGCCCCCAGACTCCCGCCGATAACGAGCACATTCAGCGGACCAACGCGTCGTGCATAGCGCTCTGACGGTAAGGGCAATCTGCTGATTTCATCGCGCACCGGGTTTCCAGTCAACTGCGCCTTGTCGCCTTGCATTCCTTCGGCAGCAAAACCGAACAGAATCTTTTTTGCGAAGGGCAGTAGCACCTTATTCGACATCAGCAACGCAGCGTCCGCGTTCATAAGCGCTAGCGGCTTACCGTTCATCGCCGCCATCATCCCGCCTGGCACGGTGACATAACCACCCATGCCGAGGACTACGTCAGGTTGACGAGCACGAATGATGGAACGGCAACGCACCAATCCGACAAACATCTTCAGCGCGCCGATGATCGCGTGCTTGACTCCTTTGCCTCGCATGCCTGCAAAGTCGATCGCATCAAACGCAATACCGTGCTTGGGAACGATGTCGGCTTCCATACCGCGCAGCGTTCCGAGCCAGGACACTTGCCAGCCGCGTGCACGCATCGTGTCCGCAATTGCAAGGCCAGGGAAGATGTGCCCGCCGGTGCCAGCAGCCATGATGAGGAGATGCCTCATACGTGACCTCCTCGCATCATGATGCCATTTTGGTTATGGCCGTGCGCATGCGCGCACTTAACTTCGCTGCGCGAAGTTAGCCTCCACCGAAACCGCGTCGTGCTGCTCATCGCGACGGTCATCGCACTCATACGTGACCTCCTCGCATCATGACGCGGTTTTCATAATCAATTCTCAGGAGTACGGCTAGCCCGATACAGTTAATCGCAATCCCCGAACCGCCATACGACATCAAAGGCAGCGTCAATCCCTTGGTTGGCAAGAGCCCTAGGTTGACACCCATGTTGATGAATACCTGCACGCCAAGCCAGATGCCTATGCCTTTAGCGACCAATCCTGCAAAGAATTTTTCGGCGGCGATCGCCTGACGGCCGATCTCGAACGCGCGGCGCACGATCCAGTAGAAAAGTATCGTCACGACCAAGACACCCGCCAGACCTAACTCTTCGCCAATCACCGCTAGCAAAAAGTCGGTATGCGCTTCTGGCAGGTAATGGAGTTTTTCGACGCTGCCACCGAGGCCTACGCCGAACAATTCACCGCGGCCGAATGCGATCAGCGAATGCGTTAGCTGGAAAGCCTTGCCGAGCGCATTGTCTGCGGTCCAGGGATCCAGATACGCCACCATGCGCTCATATCGCCAGGGCGAAATCAGGATGATCGCGAAGAACACCGAGGCCAGCACGCCAAGCATGCCAAGGAACCAGATGATGTTGAAACCACCCAGGAAGAGAATGCCCATCGCGATACAAACAATCACGCCGAATGCGCCCAGATCCGGTTGCAGCATCAGCAAACCACCGCACAGCGCTGATGCAATCGCCATCGGGAAAAAGCCTTTGGACAGACTATGCATGTATTGCTGTTTGCGTACCGTGAAGTCGGCTGCATAGAACACCATCATGAGCTTCATGATCTCTGATGGCTGCAGACTAAAGTTACCGAAGCCGATCCAGCGCCGCGCACCATTCACACCTTTTCCAACACCAGGAATCAGTACCAGAACCATCAGCACTAATGCACCAATGAAAAGATAGGGCGTCCATCGCTCCCACTGCTCGATCCTGACCCGAAAGGCCAACAATCCGAAGAACAGTCCGGCGCCGATGAACATTGCCTGACGGATCAGGAAATGGTGGTTCTTGTAATTCGCGTACTTCGGTGAGTCAGGCAGGCCGACCGATGCCGAGTACACCATCACCATGCCGAATAACAGCAGCAATGTGGTGACCCAGACCAGTGGCTGGTCATACTCGAGCATATTCGAACGCTGCCCGAATTTGCTCTCGGCCGCTGCCGCGTCCGCACTCAGAAAAGCGGGCAGTGCCAGCTTCATGCGATCACCTCGCCATGATCAAGCCCCAGCTCTCGAACGGTATCGACGAAGACCTGCGCGCGATGCGCATAGCTAGTAAACATATCGAAGCTGGCGCAGGCAGGTGACAGCAGCACCTGATCACCTGCGCGCGCGATGGCAGAGGCTTCACGCACTGCCTGCGGTAGCGACTCGCAAGCGTGCATGGGAACACCGGTCGATTCGAGTGCTGTTCGAATTAATGAAGCATCGCGACCGATCAGGATGACCGACTTCACATGGCGCGCAACAGCAGGAGCCAAGGGCGAAAAATCCTGCCCCTTGCCGTCACCACCAGCAATCAGGATCAGGTGGGCGCTGTTGCCGGCCCCGAGACCTTCCAATGCAGCCACAGTGGCGCCGACATTCGTGCCTTTGCTATCGTCAATATATTCGATGCCGGCAATCGTCGCGACCGGCTCAACACGATGCGGCTCACCGGTATATTGGCGCGCAGCGTGCAGCATAGGTGCCAGCGGAAGATCGATCGCTCGGCACAATGCCAGCGCGGCGAGTACATTGGTCGCATTATGCTGACCGCGAATTTTCAGCGCCTCTACCGGCATCAGCCGGTTCATATACAACGCAACATCTGGCTGTGGCTTACCACGCTTCTTCTTTTCGGTACCTTCATCGTTGGCGATGGCCTGAATCAGCCACTGCATGCCACCCTCCACCGACAATCCAAAGCAATCCGGTGCCGAGGGCAATTCTGTACCGAAGCTCATGACCGATGCGGACGCATGACTCATCTTCATCACACGCGCGTCGTCACGATTCAGTACGCGTACCGTGTCCGCACCGAAGATGCGCTCTTTCGCGGCCGCGTAGGCATCCATATCGCCGTGCCAATCCAGATGATCTTGCGTCACATTCAATACCGTCGCCGCATCTGGATTCAAGGATTCGGTGCTAAACAGCTGGAAGCTAGACAGCTCCAGCACCCAGCACTGCGGCAGGGAGTCCGTTTCAATGGATTCACGCAGTACATCCAGTGCTGCCGGGCTGATGTTGCCGGCGACCTTGACGCTTAGTCCGGCTGCACTACACAACCGACCCGTCAGGCTGGTGACGGTGGTCTTGCCATTGGTGCCGGTGATCGCGAGCACTTTGGGTGCATAGCCGCGTTCTTCCTTCAGCGCGGCCAGTGCCTGCGCGAACAGCTCTATTTCACCCCAGACCGGAATCGATCTTTCCTTTGCCGCAGGAAGTATTGCGATCAGTTCGGCATTCGGTGCGAGACCTGGGCTCACGGCAACGAAATCAATACCATCGAGCAAGGATGTTTGAAACTCGCCGCCGATGAATTCCACATTCGCCTGTGCAGACTGCAGCGCGGGCAAACGATCCGGCGCACTGCGCGTATCAGCGACGCGCACCCGCGCACCGCTGCGCGCGAGCCACAACGCCATCGCGAGACCCGATTCACCGAGCCCCATCACCAGTACCTGTTTGCCTGAATAGTTCATACCGTCTTTGTTATCGCAGTTTCAGTGTCGACAGACCCACCAGCACCAGCATCATGGTGATGATCCAGAAGCGCACGACCACCTGCGTCTCTTTCCAGCCTTTTTGTTCATAGTGATGATGCAGTGGTGCCATCAGCAAGACGCGCTTACCGACTCCGGTGCGCATCTTGGTGTATTTAAAGTAGGCGACCTGCAGCATCACCGACAAGGTCTCGACCACAAACACGCCACCCATAATGAACAGAACAATTTCCTGACGCACGATCACAGCAATCGTGCCGAGCGCGCCACCCAGTGCGAGGGCACCGACATCTCCCATGAATACCTGCGCCGGATACGCGTTAAACCACAGGAAGGCCAGACCTGCACCCGCCATGGCGCCACAGAAGATCAGTAACTCGCCTGCGCCGGGGATGTGAGGAATCAGCAGATATTTCGCATACGTCGCACTACCGGTCAGATACGCGAAGATGCCCAGTGCGGAGCCGACCATCACAGTCGGCATAATCGCCAGACCATCCAGACCGTCCGTCAGATTCACCGCGTTACTGGTGCCGACAATCACGAAGTAGGTCAGTGCGATAAAGCCCCAGACCCCCAGCGGATAGCTGAAGGTTTTTACAAAGGGCACAATCAAATCAGCCTTGGGCGGAAGATCCATCGCAAAACCAGACTGCACCCATGCACTAAACAGTTCCAACACCTTGGTATTCGTGGGCCCGGAAACCGAGAACGCGAGATAAAAGGCTGCGGCCAAACCGATCAGCGATTGCCAGAAATACTTCTCTCGCGAGCGCATGCCATTCGGATCTTTGTAGACCACCTTGCGGTAGTCATCGACCCAGCCGATCACACCAAAGCCGAGCGTGACGATTAGCACCGGCCAGACAAAGCGATTACTCCAGTCACCCCATAGGAGTACTGAGATGCCGATACCGATCAGGATCAATGCACCACCCATGGTCGGGGTGCCGGATTTCACCAGATGGGTCTGCGGTCCATCCGTGCGCACCGCTTGCCCGACTTTCAGTTCAGTCAGTATGCGAATCACCCACGGGCCAGCGAACAAACCGATGAGCAAGGCGGTTAGTGTCGCGAACACTGCGCGGAAGGTGATGAAATTAAATACGCGCAGCGCACCGATTTGATCTTGAAATTGTTGTGCGAGCCAAAGCAGCATGTCAGTGACCTCCCGTAGCGACGCCCGTCAGGCGCTGCACCACTCGTTCCATCTTCATGAATCGAGAGCCCTTCACCAACACGCTCGCACTCGGCGGCACCTTGGCAACTTCGTCGTTGAGTTTGTCCATATCGTCGAAATGGCGGGCGTGGTCGCCAAACGCGAGGCTCGCGTGGCGGGCCAGTTCGCCCATGGTGAATAGCTGATCGATCTGGCGCGCGCGTGCATAGGCACCAATCTCTTCATGAAAGGCCACACCTTCGCTGCCAACCTCGCCCATATCACCGAGCACTAGCGTACGGGGCGCAGGTGCGGTGGCCAGTACGTCAATGGCTGCACGTACCGAGTCCGGGTTGGCGTTGTAGGTGTCATCGATCACAGTCGCACCATGTGTCGCCTGCTTCTTCTGCAGACGGCCGGCAACCGGGGTAAAGGCTTCGAGTCCGCGTACGATGCTGGCAATATCGATACCGATGGCCAAAGTCGCCGCGCAGGCTGCCAGCGCATTACGAACGTTATGTTCTCCTGCCGCCGACAGCGTCAGTTCGAACGACTGACCCTGAGCGTCGACGTTGAGATGACTGCCAAAATCCATGGCTCGCCAGTGGCACTTGACCTCTGCGTTATTGAAGCCAAAGCTCATCTTGCGTCGAGCGCCTGCAAATGTATTCCATAGCGGAGCGAACTCATCTTCGGCCGGGAAGACGGCGCAGCCTGTATCACTCAGACTCTGAATAACTGCCCCGTTTTCTTCAGCGACGGCAGCGACGCTGGCCATGAATTCCTGATGCTCGCGCTGTGCATTGTTGACTAGCCCTACGGTCGGCTGAGCGATCTCGGCCAGTCGCGCAATCTCACCGGGGTGATTCATACCCATTTCAATGACAGCCGCACGATGCTGCCCGTGCATTCTGAAGAGGGTGAGTGGTACACCAATTTCATTGTTCAGATTGCCGCGCGTAGCAAGAATCTGGTCGTCGCCATAAGCTGCCGCAAGAATAGCCGCGATCATCTCTTTGACCGTGGTCTTGCCATTGCTACCGGTGACGCCGATGACGGGGATGGTGAAACGCTGCCGCCACTGCTGTGCGATCTGACCAAGCGCGTAGCGGGTATCGGGCACGATCAGCGCTGGCAAAGCAAATCCATCCGGCACACGCTCCGCCACAACAGCCGCAGCGCCACGCGCAGCAACGTCATTGAGGAAGTCATGCGCATCAAATCGCTCGCCGCGCAGTGCGACGAACAGATTGCCCGATGCTATCGTTTGGCTGTTGGTAGACACGCCAGTGAATGCCGCATCTGATGTCAGCGTTGCGCCGGGTATCCCGTTCACGAGTGCTTTAAGAGAGGCCTGCATCAGTGGCCTCCATAACGTGTTGCGCGCGTAGCCAGGGCTAGCGACGCGTGGTCGGCATCGCGGAATGCGAGACGCCGCCCCTTGATTTCTTGATAGTCCTCGTGACCCTTACCCGCAACCAGTATCACATCATGCTTGTCTGCATGACGAATGGCGGACAAGATCGCGGTGGCACGATCATCGATGATTTGCAGCTTGCCGCGACTTGCCTCCGGCAGCCCTTCAACGATAGCCGCAATAATGGCCGCCGGATCTTCACTACGTGGATTGTCGCTGGTGACGATGATGTGGTCGGCGCAATCGGATGCTGCACCCATCTCCGGACGCTTACCCGGATCGCGATCACCGCCACAACCAAACACGCACCACAGCTGACCGTGCCGCATATCAGCCACTGCGCGTAGCGTACCGAGCGCTTTCGCTAGGGCATCCGGAGTATGCGCATAGTCGATGACTGCGAGCGGAGCATCGGTGCCGCCAAGCTGCTCCAACCGTCCCGGTACCGGCATCAATGCTTCAAGCTGGTCGACGACTTGGTCAAATGTTAGGCCTCGTACAAACAGCACACCGGCGATAGCGAGTACGTTACTCACATTGAAGTGACCAATCAGATGCGTGCGTACCGGACCACTGCCAAATGGTGAATGCAACTGGAAGCTGGTGCCCTGGTGGGAAATTCGGATCTCTGTCGCGGACAACATGGCGATGCCATCGGCCTGCGCGCCTTCAGTGGTATAGCCCAGCATCTTTACTGATGGATTGGTCGACCGCATCCGAGCAATTAATTTCTGGCCGAGCGCATCGTCGAGATTAAGTACTGCATGTTTGAGCGCCGGCCAATCAAACAACTTTGCCTTCGCCTCCTCATACGCTTCCATCGTGCCGTGGAAATCGAGGTGATCGCGCGTAAAGTTGGTCAGCACTGCGCAATCCACATGAAGCTGTTCCATTCTGCCTTGCGCCAGACCGATTGATGATGCCTCGATCGCCAACGCACGCGCGCCTTGCGATTTTTGTTCTGCGAGCTGACGATGCAGTTGTACTGCATCCGGCGTGGTGTAGCCCGTCGCTACGAATGCGCCACTGGTGCCGTTACGGTAAAGGCTGGCACCTAGCGTTCCGATCACGGTCGTTGGCAAGCCGCTGCGCGATAGCGCCTGACCCAGCCATTGCGTACATGAGGTTTTCCCATTAGTGCCGGTCACAGCAATGCTGAACAATCCGGCATCTGGTTGCGCATACCATTCGTGCGCAATGTGTCCGATCTGCTGCGACAGTTGCGCCACGGGCAGGTTAGGCACCGCCCAGGTATCGTTCCATTGAAAGTTATCCGCATCATCAAACAGAACTGCCGCAGCGCCCGCATCGATCGCTTGCGCGATGTAGCTACGGCCGTCGCCAACCTCTCCGCGACAGGCAAGGAATACATCGCCGCGTTGCACACGACGTGAATCGAGTGCGAGTTGCGCACCGGGTGCGTTGACACGCATCCAATCCAACCATTCACGGATGCCAGTAGCGACCATCATCACATGCTCTCCGTGACCATTTCGGTCGGCATGATCACGTTTTCCACACTCGCATCCGGTGGCACGTTCATGGCACGTAAAGCACTGGCGGCGACATTCGAGAATACGGGTGCGGCGACCTGACCACCGAAATGTTTGCCTGCGCTTGGCTCATCGACCATGACAGCGATGATGATGCGCGGATCCGACATCGGAGCTAATCCGACAAAGGAAGCGACATACTTGTTGACATAGTGTCCGCCTTCGAGCTTATGTGCCGTCCCAGTCTTGCCCGCTACGCGATAACCACGCACTTGCGCGAGCGGCGCTGTACCGCCGGGACCGACCACCCTCTCCATCATCTCGCGCATCTGTTGGGCGGTGCGATTCGAGACCACTCGCTGTGCCTGTGGCGGCTGCGTCAGCTTCTGGAAGGACAGTGGAATCATTTCGCCGTTGCGCGCGAAGATCATGTATGCGTGCGCAATCTGAATGAGCGATACCGAGATGCCATGACCATAGCTCATGGTCGCTTGCTCAATCGGACGCCAGGTCTTGTAAGGGCGAAGACGACCGGCCACTTCGCCAGGAAATCCGGTACGCGGTACCTGACCAAAGCCCACTGAGGTAAACATGTCCCACATTTCGCGTGGCTCACACTTGAGCGCCATGCGCACGGTACCGACATTGGACGACTGCTGAATGATTTGTGCGACCGACATGGTTCCCGCATGCGGATGCGAGTCACCGATGGTTGACGGACCCATGGTCAGCTTGGGCGGCGTATCTAATACCGTTGATGGCGTGACCATGCCCTTTTCCAGCGCCAGTGCGACTGTGAAGGGCTTCATTGTCGAGCCCGGCTCATAGGTGTCCGTCATCACGCGATTGCGTAACTGTGCACCCGTCAATCCCTGGCGCACATTCGGGTTGTAGGTGGGCATATTGGCCATGGCCAGCACCTCGCCCGTTTTCACGTCGAGTACAACAATGGCACCGGCCTTCGCGTGGTTCTGCTCAACGGCCTTTTGCAGTTCGGTAAACGCGATGTACTGAATCTTGCTGTCAATCGAAAGCGCAAGATCGCTGCCATCCTGCGGCTCGCGGATGTAGCCGATGTCTTCGACGACACGGCCGAGTCGGTCCTTGATCACCCGACGACTACCGGTGACGCCGCCAAGCGATTTTTGCTGTGCGCGCTCAATCCCCTCTTGCCCAACATCTTCGACATTGGTAAACCCAAGCACATGTGCTGCCACATGACCCGCCGGATAGAAGCGTTTGTATTCCTTACGCGTATGGACACCCGGTATATCGAGACCGACGATCTGGTCAGCGATTTTTTCATCGACCTGACGCTTCAGATAGACAAAGGTTCGATCGGAATCGAGTTTCTTTTTGACGTCTTGCACTGGCATATCGAGCAGCTGCGCAAGTTGGCGCAGCTTGTCGCCGTTGGCCTCGACATCTTCGGGTATCGCCCATATCGCTTTGACCGGCAGCGACGAAGCCATCACCTCGCCATTGCGATCAGTGATCTTGCCGCGAACAGCGGGCAGTTCGAGCGTACGCGCATAACGCGACGCACCTTGGCGCTGCAAAAAATCTGTCGATAAAGCTTGCAACCAGAAGGCACGCACTGCGATGGTCACGAATGCTGCAAATAGCAGAAACAGTGCAAAGCGCGAACGCCAAGGGGGCAGCTTGACTGCAAGGACCGGGCTCGCAGAAAACGCGAGTCCCCGTGCGGCAGCCTTGCGTGTCGGCGCGCGCATCACCGGACTCCCGCTGTCAGGTACTGCGTGCGCCCGGGGCCGGGTACGGTCATGCCGAGCGAGGTGCGCGCGATAGTATCAATACGCGAATGCTTTGCCAGCGTCGACTGCTCATATTGCAGCTGATCCCACTCCGTTTCGAGTTCCTTCTGGCGCAACTGTGCGCGCTCAAGCTCAATGAACAAGCGACGCGCCTGATACTGCGAATTGACGAGCAACAGCGAGCACAGAACCAGTAGCACGACAACCGTGATCAAGGAACGATTGCTCATGCGTTCACCCCTTGCGGCAAGCGCATGGCGCAACGCATGACAGCCGAGCGCGCACGCGGATTGGCGGCGATTTCAGCTTCAGAAGGTTTCATCTTCGAGATCAGCTTCGCCTCGGGCTGTGGCAGCTCAGCAGCACGAATCGGCAGGCGACGGTCAGGCTGAGGCACGCTGGCCTTTGAGGCCAGGAACCGCTTCACCATTCTGTCTTCCAGCGAGTGAAAGCTGATCACCACCAGTCTCCCGAAGGGCGCCAGCAGGCTAAAGGCCTGCGTCAACCCTGCTTCAAGGTCTTCCAGTTCTTTATTGATGAAAATTCGTACAGCCTGAAAAGTCCGGGTGGCCGGGTCTTTGCCTTTTTCACGGGTCTTGACGGCACCAGCCACGAGTGCGGCGAGTTGTCCTGTAGTGGCAATAGGCTCGACGTCCCGGCGAGCAACAATCGCCTTCGCAATCTGAAAAGCAAACCGTTCTTCCCCATACTCGCGTATCACTTTCTCTAGGTTGTCCTGCGTTTCCGTGGCCAGCCATTCCGACGCCGGCATACCGCGTGTCGTGTCCATCCGCATGTCGAGTGGGCCATCGGCACGGAAAGAAAATCCGCGCTCTGCCTCGTCCACTTGTGGCGACGAAATTCCGAGATCCAGCAGCACGCCATCGACTTGCGTGATGCCGCGCGCTATGAGCGCGCTCTGCATCGACGCGAAGCTATCGTGCTCGATCGCAAACCGTGCATCGTCGCGCGCCATTTGCTTCGCGACGGCCACTGCCTGTGTGTCTTTGTCAAATGCGAGTAGCCGACCGCGCGACGACAGTCGCGACAGGATCAGCCGACTATGACCGCCGCGACCAAAGGTGCCGTCGACGTAACTACCGTCGCAACGCGCATCGTTAATCGCGAGTGCGTCCACTGCCTCTTCCAGCAGCACGGTCCGGTGCATATAACCGGACGCCGATGGCTCAGTCATCGGAAGCCGTCAGAAGGAAAAATTGTTCAACACATCCGGCATGCCGCCGGCAATCGCCTGCGCCTCGCTCTCGTCGAGCTTGGCGGCATCCCAGATTTCGAAGTGGCTGCCCATGCCGAGCAGCATCACATCGCGCGACAGTCCCACAGCCGTACGCAGCTCCGGCGAGATCAGGATGCGTCCGGCGCTATCCATGTCGACATCGCTGGCGTTACCAAGAAAGATTCGCTGCCAGGCGCGCGCCGACATTGGCCAGTGAGCGATCTGCTCACGGTGCTGTTCCCAGACCGGTCGCGGGAATAGCAGCAGGCAGCCGTGCGGATGCTTGGTCAGCGTGACGCGACCCTCGCTCTGCACGGTAAGCGCGTCACGATGCCGGGCCGGAATCGACATCCGTCCCTTCGCATCCATGCTTAGCGCTGAAGCTCCCTGATACACGCGACCCATCCTCGGCGTTAAAAACCATCAACGAAAACGCGGCTTCCTGCGGCAGACCCCGGAAAAGCGGACGCCCCACAAAAAGACACTTTTTCACACTGACGCCCACTTTAGTGGATGAGGAAACCCCGGTCAAGGAAAATGACGGGGTGAAACACAGGTTTTTTTCAATGAAGTCAAGGACTTAGACGAACTAGTTGAAGCCAGTTAAAGGCTCAATAGTCGATAGAAATGAAGGACTTAGCGGCGTTACTGAAAGTGGAACTTTAGTTTTACACAGGGGTTTGAACAGTAGCCCGTCAGAGCGTTGATATTCGATGGCCCCATGGGATCGCGAGCAGACTGCCGGACCCATTGCGCACAAGGCGGAGCGACTTATCAGCGGCTGAGCCCGCCTCGGAACCACTCGCTACTTCGACCTACTCAGCCTGCTCGACACCGGGCAAGGCCCGGCCTCAATAACTCCTTACCTGCAGACCTACTCATGAAACGTGCACACAGCGGCGAACTGCCGACCACCCAAAACGAGACACCTCATCTCAATGCCGCGCCCACCGACGATCAAACACCGGCACAGCCTCCCGGCAATCGCGCTCCACAGATGCAGGCACGTATGCCCAACATTACTCTTCCCGACATGCCGACTGCAGACTTCGATCCGGATGCTCCGCTACCGGACTGGGACGTGCTTGAGCAAATGTTTCACACGCCACCTTACGAGAATCGAAGGGATCGGCAAGCAGAATCAGCTTCGTCGGCCAATCATTCTGAAAAAGCCAATGCAGACTGGTCATCCAGCAATTCTGAAGATGATCATTCCGAAGATCTAATCGATAAGCAAACAAAAAGATTCATTGCGAAACCCCAGAGCATCTTTTTACATAACTACAGCATCAGGGAGTTGTCGGCTGCACTTGAACGCTGCAAACGAGACCCGAAGATAACTTCCCTCGGGATTATGGCATGCGACGATGGGTCATCTGATGCGCAAGAAGCTGCGCAATTGTTGAATGAATTTTTTCAATGCCAACAATCAATTCGGCAGCTATCCATCATGCAGATGATGGGTAGGACGCCGATCGTGGAGAGGCTGCTACCGACATTGTTCGGCAACCAAGGGCTATCGCATTTGGAATTGCAATCTACACCAAGTATCCCCATTTCGCCGGAGGAGGGCGCTTTAATTACAGACAGCATTAAGAGAAATGACACCCTTAAATCTCTGAAAGTGATGAGTTTTAGCGATAGTCGTCTTTGCTCCTATATAGCCGAAGGTCTGGTGAACAATTCGAACTTGCAAGAACTCCGCCTATCTATTTCAGATGACGCGAATTTTTGTCAATCACTGGCAGCACATCTCAAATCGAATCAACAGCTCAGCAAGTTGAGCCTCTCAGGCTGTATCGGTCGAACCTCGCCGTTACCAGAAATTTTGCTTTCCGCAGTCAGAGATAGCGCCACGCTGACTGAATTGGATATGAGATTAATATACTTCGATACTCCGATAGAAAGAAAATACTTCGAGCCATTGATAGGCAATCAGGGCTTAAAAAAACTCCACCTTCCGAGGGGATTTGTCCGTTGGACAACCGATGGGATTGAAGTAGTCAGTGATCTCCTGCGGAACCATCCGGCGTTAACGACAATCAATCTTGGTTTTATTCCGAATGAAAATGAGCTTCTTGTACAACTTGCGAGAGGATTGAAATCCAACACGAAATTAACAAGTCTGACCATAGCCATACCGCCTTTATCCTTCGAAAGAAAGGATCATTTTTCTTGGTTTATTTCGGGCGGCACTAAAACAAATCAGAATACTTTGGCGATTGAATTCATGAAAATGCTCGATCACATGCCTAGCCTCGTTTATATCGGAATCGAACAACTTGACGATCTCGGTACGCTTTCCTATTTTCTTGAACGTAATCCGCAAATCAGGGAAGTCTACATTCCTCAACACCTTATCGATTCAGAGACGTTAAACGAAGAAATTCTTTCCATAGTGAAACGGTTTGGACAAATAAAAAAACTACAGACCCTGCCCGAAGGAATAACTCTTCCGCAGGGAAAAACACCATTCGACGAAGACCTGGAGCGTGCGCTGTGGATCAACAGGCAAATTGAAAACAATCTAGGAGGCGCCAGCGTCGCAATGCTGTCATTTCTGAACGAGAAATTAAAGACAGAAAAAGATTTTCCTGGCGTTCCATGGGATATCACAAACGCACTGGCCGCCGCTATTGCACGTCATGTGCCACCAGAAAAAGCTAAAGCCATCTTCGACGAACTGATCGTTCACGGACCTGAGCCCAAGTCATGAAGAAATGTGAAGCAGGCCGATAGGCCGGATTCTGTGCGCTGGCCTTGCGACCAGCGTGACAGTCATTCCTCTAGGCGCCGAATTACTTCGGCGCTCAAGCTTCCTACCCGCACGCTCCGCGAGCAACATCAACGCGTGCCTATTTGGAATTGCTCCGAGTGGAGGTTACCGCGTTTCACCGTAACTAA
>CAZXRS010000017.1:0-17492 GCA_964642635.1 uncultured Bifidobacterium sp.
GCCCTATTCTGATTACCACACTGGCTGCGCGCTTCGCTGCCGTGCCGCTGATGCTGGGATGGGGTCAGGGCGCAGAACTGCGTCATCCGCTCGGTCTGGCGATTTTCGGTGGGCTGATCGTCAGCCAGCTAATGACCTTGTTCACGACGCCAGTCATCTATCTCGGCTTTGATGCGCTGGGACGCCGCTGGTTTGGCGCGCGCACTCATCCAAAAGGTTCAGCGTGAAACTGTCGCGTTTCTTTATCGAGCGGCCAATCGGTACCTGGCTGTTGACGATAGCGATTGCGATGGCTGGAGTGGCAGCGTTCTTTGTGCTACCGGTCGCGCCACTACCACAAGTCGATTACCCAACGATTTCTGTCGGTGCCCAACTGCCCGGCGCCAGTCCGGCAACGCTGGCTTCCAGTGTCGCGTCGCCGCTGGAACGAAGGCTAGGTGCGATTCCGGGCGTGAGTGAGATGACCTCAACCTCCGGCAATGGTTCGACGCGAGTCACGCTGCAATTCGAACTATCAAAAAAAATCGATGAGGCCGCTCGCGAAGTACAGGCCGCGATCAATGCATCGCGTGCGGATCTGCCGCTATCGCTGCGTTCAAATCCAAGCTATAGCAAGTCGAACCCGTCGGACTCGCCGATCATCGTGCTGGCGCTGACTTCGAAGACGAAATCCACTGGTCAGATCTATGAAGCGGTCTCCAACCTGATACAGCAGCGGCTGTCGCAAATTAAGGGCGTCGGCGATGTTGAGCTCGGAGGCGGTTCACTACCGGCGGTGCGTGTCGAGTTACTTCCGTATGCGTTGAACCGCTACGGCATTGCGACCGAAGACGTGCGCGCAGCGATACAGTCGGGCACGGCGAATCGACCCAAGGGCGTCATCGAAGGTCAGGGCAATGCGTTTCAGATCTATACCAACACCGGCGCCACCGCAGCACGGATAGATGCAAGTGAGTATCAGGGTCTGATCATCGCCTGGCGTAACGGCGCTCCGGTGCGGCTGTCGGATGTCGCGTATGTATACACTGGCGTTGAAGACAGAAACACGCTGGGTTTATTTAATGGCGAACCCGCCGTGATCGTGCTGGTACGCCGGCAGCCGGATGCGAACGTCATCGAGACCGTCGACGCGGTACGCGCGCTACTGCCTGCGCTGAAAGACGACCTGCCCTCCGACGTCGAGCTGCATGTGTCCTCAGACAGCACGAATTCTATACGCTCGTCGCTGCGCGAGATCGAGGTCACGCTGCTTATTTCTATCGTGCTGGTGGTGCTGGTCGTTAGCGCCTTCCTGCGTAGTGCGCGTGCGACCGTGATACCGGCCGTCGCGACCATCGTGTCCTTGCTCGGTACCTTTGGCGCCATGTATCTGATGGGCTTTTCGCTCAATAATTTGTCATTGATGGCACTGACGGTGGCGACGGGCTTTGTCGTTGATGACGCGATAGTGGTTCTTGAGAACGTCTCAAGACATGTTGAATCCGGCATGGACCGTTTTCAAGCGGCGCTAAAGGGCGCACGAGAAGTCGGCTTTACGGTGCTATCAATTTCCTTATCACTGGTGGCGGTGTTCATTCCGCTGCTGTTCATGGGCGGTCAGGTCGGTCGATTGTTCCGCGAGTTTGCGCTGACGTTGTCAGCGGCGGTGATGATCTCGCTGCTCATCTCACTGACGACCACGCCGATGATGTGTGCGTGGATGCTACGTCCGCAACGCGACGCCAAACGGCCCGGCCGCATCGCAAACTTTTTTGAGCAGGCGTATGAACGCGTACAACAGTCCTATGCGCGGGGTCTTGATCTCGCGCTTGAACATTATCGTCTGGTGCTTTTGTTGCTGGCAGTCGTGATTGCGTTAAATGCCTATCTGTTCATGATCGTACCCAAAGGATTTTTTCCGCAGCAGGACTCGGGGCAGTTCACTGCGGGGCTGCGCGCAGATCAGAGCATTTCCTTTGAAGCGATGAAGGGCAAGCTGCATCAGCTGGTGGGCATCATACGCAAGGATCCGGCGGTAGCGACCGTGACAGGATTCACCGGCGGTAGCCGCCCCGGTACTGGCTTTATGTTCGTGTCGCTAAAGCCGCTCGACGAACGTAAGGAAAGCGGGCAAGAGGTATTGCAGCGACTGCGGCCTAAGCTTTCCCGCGTAACCGGTGTATCGGCCATTCTGATTCCGGTGCAGGACGTACGCGCTGGCGGCCGCCGTGACGCCAGCTTGATCCAGTACACCATCAAGGGCGATGATGCTGAACAGCTCAAGCTATGGACCGATAAGCTTGTCGTAGCGCTGAAGCGGCAGCCGGGACTGGTCGATATCGATACTGACATGCGCGAAAACGGTATCGAGACCTTTGTGCGGGTCGACCGCGATGCCGCGGCGCGACTGGGCGTCACATCGCGTGACGTCAACAATGCGCTGTATAACGCCTTCGGACAGCGTCAGGTAGCCACGCTCTTCGGTGAGCTGAACCAGTATCGTGTGATCATGGAAGTTAATCGAGAGGCTACGCGTACTCCTCAATCGCTGAATGATATTTATGTGCCGGCGCGTGCAACAGCCAATGCAAGTTCATCGGTATCTGCCAATCCCGGCCTGAAAGACGTTGCCAGCGGACAGGCCTTGTCAGGCACGTCGACCACGATGGTGCCGCTATCGGCATTCGCGACCTTCTCCGAACGTTCAGCTGCAGCGTCAGTCAGTCATCAGGATGCCGAATTGTCGGGCACGGTGTCGTTCAATCTTGGCCCCGGCAAAGCTATGTCTGATGCGCAGCGCATCCTGCGCGAGGCTGAGGCATCGGTCGCATTGCCGGCCAGCGTACGCGGAAGCTTTCAGGGCAATGCGCGTGCATATCAGGAATCACAGGGCCAGCAACCACTGCTGATTCTCGCGGCGCTGGTAGTGATCTACATCGTGCTCGGCATTCTGTATGAAAGTCTCATTCATCCGCTGACGGTGCTGTCGACGATTCCGACCGCAGGTATCGGTGCTGTACTTGCGCTGATGTTGTTCAATATGGAGTTCTCACTGATCGCGCTGATCGGGCTGTTCCTGCTGATTGGTATCGTGAAGAAGAACGCCATCTTGATTATCGACTTCGCGCTCGATGCTGAGCGTACGCGCGGATTGGCGCCGCGCGAGGCGGTACGTGAGGCCTGCCTGCAGCGTCTGCGACCGATTCTGATGACGACGGCTGCGGCCGCGCTGGGTGCGCTGCCACTTGCGATAGGATTCGGCGAAGGCTCTGAATTACGCCAGCCGCTAGGCGTGGCCATTATTGGTGGGCTGATCGCCAGCCAACTACTGACACTACTAACCACACCAGCGGTTTATATGGCGATTGACCGCTGGCGCCGCCGCAGCCCGCTCGAACATGAGCTTGGCCGGGATTCGGCGCAGGTGACATCATGAAACGAATGAAGATCTTATTTACCCTCGTTGTCGCACTGCTGCTAAGCGCTTGCTCGTGGCTGCGTGTCGGCCCTAACTACCAGCGGCCGGCGATGCCTCTGCCCTCTCACTTCAAAGAAGCCGAGGGCTGGACGGTGGCACAGCCTGCCGATGCCATCGAGCGCGACGCGTGGTGGAAGCTATTCCATGATCCGCTGCTGGATGATCTCGCGCAGCGCGTCTCGGTATCGAACCAGAACGTGGCCGCGTCGGTCGCCGCGTGGCAGCAGGCTCAGGCACTAGTGGGTCAGCAACGGGCATCGCTATTCCCGTCACTGAATCTGACCGTCAGCGCCAACCGCACCAACATAGCCACGGCCGTCACACCCACTCAACGCGTGCGTGCCGATGTCGGCGCCAGCTGGGAAACCGACCTCTGGGGCAAGCTTGGTCGCGCAGTCACCAGCGCTGAGGCCAGTGCACAGGCTAGCGCCGGTGATCTCGCGACGGCGACGCTATCGGCGCAAGGCGAACTGGTTGCCAACTACCTGTTGCTACGCAATGCCGATGCGCAGCGCGCGCTACTTGAATCAGCGATCGCGGATTACCAGCGTGTCGTGAGCATCACCGACAATCGCTACAAGGTCGGCGTCGCACCGAAGACAGATTTATTGCAAGCGCAGACGCAGCTATCGAATGCGCAATCGGATCACGCCGGCCTGGTCACTCAACGCGCACAGTTAGAACATGCAATTGCAGTGTTACTTGGCGTGCCGCCCGCGAGTTTTTCCATCGCCACCCTCGATGACTGGCGGGTCGCTTCACCTGAAGTACCGGCGATGGTGCCATCGGAATGGCTGCAACGCCGACCCGATATCGCCGCAGCTGAGCGACGCGTGGCAGCGGCCAACGAGCAGATCGGTATTGCGCGCGCCGCCTACTTCCCGAGCATTACCCTGTCCGGCAGCACGGGCGGCTTTGGCAGTACGGCTGGGGCTCTGCTCAGCAGCCCGACCAGTGTGTGGTCGCTGGGCGTGGCGCTTACTCAACCGATATTCAACGCGGGCCTGACCAAGTACAAGATCGCCGGCGCTGAAGCTTTTTATGAGCAGGAAGTGGCGCTGTACCGGCAGACCGTGCTGACCGCATTCCAGAGCGTGGAAGATCAACTGGTCGCATCTCGCGTACTGGCCGAACAGGAAGCGCTGCTCTCTGCGTCGGCGACCTCATCAACGCAGGCAGCCGAGCAGGTGCTGAACCGCTACCGCGCAGGACAGGTAAGCTTTCTTGACGTCGTTATCGCCCAGACCACCGCACTGAGTGCACGTCGCTCGCTGCTGCAGGCACGCGCAAATCGTCAGGTGGCGAGCGTCTCGCTGATACGCGCCCTGGGCGGCGGCTGGCAGCAGCCCGCCGTTGCATCGAAAAACAACTAAGCGCTCGTCCCGAAGAACCTCAACGCATGCTTTCTCCCGCCTTCCTTCGGCTGACGATTTATCGCGGCTGCATCACCCTCGCCTACCAGATACTGACCGTCACCGCCGGATGGCATATCTACGCACTGACGCATGATGTGGTTGCGCTGGGTTTGATTGGACTGGCTGAAGTCATACCGTATTTCGTCTTGTCACTGTTTGCCGGCCATGCGGTCGATGTACTGCCAAAAAAGCTAATCGCCATCGTCGGCTGCTCCTGCTATGCGGCGATTGCTGCGCTGATGGTGGCGATGTCGTCGATCGACGGTGCGGGCTTGCCGCTGTCCTCGTGGATTTATATTGCGATGGCGCTGGCGGGCACAGCGCGTTCGCTGTTGCGCCCCTCGTACTCAGCGATGATGGTGCGCATTCTGGAGCGTGATCAGTTGGCTAGAGCCGCCGCGATCGGTACCGTGGTATTTCAGTTCTCGCTGGTGTCCGGCCCGGTGATCGGTGGTCTGCTGATCTCCTGGCAAGATATCAGCTTTGCCTACGGCGCCACGGGCGTGTTCGCACTGACGGGCATCATGGGATTGCTGGGTCTGCGTGTTAAAGAAACGCCGCCGCAAAGCGATGGCGTATCAGTCTTCGCCAGCATACGCGAAGGGCTGCGCTTCGTAATGTCGACGCAAGTGATGCTGGCTGCGATGGCGCTCGACATGTTTGCCGTGCTATTCGGTGGCGCGGTCGGCGTGCTGCCAGCCTTCATTCATGAAGTACTGAACGGCAGTCCCGAAACCCTCGGTCTGCTGCGCGCGATGCCGGCCGTCGGCTCGGTGCTGATCGGGCTGTGGCTGACACGGCGCTCCATTGATCACCACTCAGGCAAGTGGCTGATGCTGTCGGTCGCCGGCTTCGGCGTATCCATTATTGGTTTCGGACTGTCGACCTCGCTAGTCATGGCAGCGGTATGTCTGTTCTTGTCCGGCCTGTTCGATGGCGTGTCGGTGGTGCTGCGGCAGACGATACTGCAACTCGTGACGCCGCAGAGCATGCAGGGACGCGTTACCGCCATCAACGGGTTATTTATTGGTTCTTCGAACGAGATCGGCGCGCTTGAATCCGGCCTTGCGGCGAATCTGATGGGGCTGGCGCCATCGATTGTGTTTGGCGGCTCGATGACGCTGATTATCGTTGCCATCGCTTGGCTGCGCGCGCCGCAGTTGCGTGCCTTGCACATGCGCGACCTGCATCGCGTGCTGTAATCAAGCGGCGCGCAACTCAATCAGAGTGAGCTCTGTGCGCGTGCCCAGCCGTATCGGCGGCCCCCAGCTGCCGGTACCTGCGCTGACATATACCCACATCTTTCCGAGTTTTGTCAGACCCGACACCAGCGGCGCATGCACCATGCGCACAGCAATCGTCCAGGGGAAGAATTGACCTGCGTGCGTGTGACCTGACAATTGCAGATCGAAGCCCGCCTGCTCTGCTTGGGGCGCGAGCGAAGGATTGTGCGCAAGCAGCAGCCGCAAGTCAGCGGCTACCTGAGGCGCAGCGGCGAGATCAGGTCGCGGCACCGCATCACGCACGAAACTGCCGAGCGCCGGATCGGTGACTCCGCCGACCAGCAGCTTTGCCTCACCATGGGGCAGCAGCCAGTGATCATTCAGCAGCACGCGCATGCCCATGGTCTTGAAATGCGCGACCCAGTCTGTGGCGCCCGAATAGCAATCGTGATTGCCGAGAATGAAAATACTGCCATATACGGAACGCACCTCCCCTAAGGGAGCGACCTCGTCCGTGAGCCGCGCCACGCTGCCATCAACAATGTCGCCCGTCAGCACGACCAGATGCGCATCCAGCTCATTACTCCGCCGCACCACCTGCGCCACATAGCGCCGGCCAATGGTGGGACCGACGTGAAGGTCACTGATCTGCGCGATGCGAAAGCCCTGTAATGAAGGATGAAGTCCAGTGATCGCGACGGTTTGCCTGATCACTCGCGGCCCGCGTGACGCAAACGCAAAGCCCACCAGCAGTGCAGCCAAGGTAGCAAGCAGCACCAGCGCCGGGCCGCGCGCCGCTAACAGTTCATGCAAGGCCAGCCATCCGAACAGAGCTGCAGTTACCTGCGTCAGGTCGCGCGCCAATGTGAACAGCACCAGAAAATTCAGCCAACCCATCGCCAGATAACCGGCCGCATGCAACCAGTCGTCGATCAGGCGATGGGTTTCGCGCTGGCCGACCCAGTACAAGGTCGGCACTAACCACACCAAAACAAAAGGAAGCGCGAGTAGTACGCGCAGTGCGCCGGTCATGGCGAGTCGGAGGTCGACATAGACCCATCCGGCGAGCAGGATGGCGGTTAGGACTACAATAAAGGGGTTCAGGAAGCGCTTCATCTTGTCATTCTGGCAGGATGTGAGGGTTTCTGCCTGATCTCAGGCCACTTTCCTGAATATCTTCCCTACTGTGGTTTTATACAGTATTATTAGCCCATCCCTTGACGCATCGTACTTAAAAGGAGATGTCAACATGAAAACGAACCTCGCCTACGCACCTCAACAAGATGCGCCGACTGGCGTGCGGCAGCGCTCGGATGTGATGAGCCTGTGGCGCAAGCGCGGCTGGCAGCCACCCACCGAATACCGTCAGGATTTCGAGGATTCCTGCAAACCGGTCATTTATGCGGGGCTGCAGCGCCTGGAACTCGCAAAGACGATCTGAACCGCAACGCATCTGATCGCACGCTGACGAAATGACGCCGGATTCTCCATCCAGCGACTCATTTTCAGCGTGTGCTTCAGCAACCTGAGTTTCAACAGCCCATAGCGCGCCAGCGTCATCCGCGAACACGCAGGTTTCAACGAAACATGGTGAATTACGCGGAAAGTCAAGCAGCAAAATGTCCTGAGCAACAAAAAAAATGTTCGAACTGAACATGAACTTATCCACAATTTTTGGGGATAAGTCTGCGTTCATTCGCATTCGATCTACCGCAAGCCATTGATTATCATCAGCTTTGAATTTGTCGCTTCGGGAGCAAACGCAAATAGGCAGAAGGCGCACCATTTGCGAACATCGGTCATTTGAGAAATTTATTTGCTCTCGAATCCCAATGCGCGCACACCTGCTTCAGCTACTTGCGCATCTTGTACCGAGCTCGCACCGCTCACACCCACCGCGCCAATCACCTGCCCCTGATACACCACTGGAACACCGCCTTCGATCAACACCGCTGTTGGTGTGATCGTCAACACTGCGGGGCGCGTCTTAGACGTTTCTTCCCAATGCTTGGTCGGCCGCAAGAAATTCAGCGCAGTCTTTGCTTTGCCGGGGGCGACGTCAATACTGCCTAACTGCGCACCATCCATGCGCTCCATCGCGATCAGGTGACCCCCATCATCGACTACTGCGATCACCATTTTCCAATTATTCGCTTTCGCCTCGGCCTTCGCTGCCGCGATCACTTTCTCAGCGGCTTCAAGGCTCAGTGTTTTCTTTTCGATCAACTGGGCGTTTGCGGCTATGCCGAAGAACGCCGTCGTCAGGAGGCAGGCCGTCAAACATGCATTGATGACAAAAGCGCGTTTCGTTTTCATTCTAATTATCCTATCGTTGATTGCTTTTTCGATCACGTCTCAATCAGGATCGCGCGGAAGTCATTCACATTGGTGAGCGTGGGACCCGTAATCACTGAGTCGCCGAGCTCGCCGAAGAAGGTGTGACCGTCATTGTTGGCCAGATATTGCAATACCGGCATACCCTTCTGCCATGCGCGCTGCAAAGTATCCGGCGCAGCGATTGCACCGGCAATCTCTTCCATACCGTCGACGCCATCGGTATCGCCCATTAGTGCATGAATTCGCGCATGTCCACCAAGCGTTGCGGCCAGCGACAACAGACATTCAACATTGCGACCGCCCTTGCCCTTGCCACGCACAGTCACCGTGGTCTCGCCGCCAGACAGCAACACGCAAGGCGCCGTGAAGGGCTGAGCGCGTTCGGCCACTTGTAGGGCAATCGCGGCCATCACTTTGCCAACGTCACGAGCCTCGCCTTCAATCGAGTCACCCAGTATGTGGGCGCGATATCCCGCGGCCTCGGCCACACGCGCTGCCGCTTCGAGCGCCATCTGCGGCGTGGCGATCATGCGCACTTCATTACGTGCCAGTTGTGCGTCGCCCGGCTTGACGGACTCACCACGACCGCTGGACAGCACTTCACGCACCTCATCAGGCAACGCAATGCGATAACGGTCAACAATAGCGAGCGCATCCGCGCAAGTGCTCGGATCAGCCACCGTCGGACCAGATGCGATATCCACCGGATGATCGCCCGGAACATCAGACAACAGTAATGTAATGACACGCGCCGGATGGCAAGCAGCCGCCAGACGACCGCCCTTGATCGCTGAGAGATGACGGCGCACACAGTTCATTTCACTAATGGTCGCGCCCGATGCCAGTAATGCGCGATTGACTGCCTGCTTGTGCTCCAGCGTCAATCCGTCGATCGGCAAAGGCATCAGGGCCGAGCCCCCGCCGGAGATCAGGCACAACACAATGTCATCCGCGCTCAACCCCTTGACGAAGTCCATCATGCGCTTGGCACCTTCGAGGCCTGCAGCATCCGGCACCGGATGCGCAGCCTCAATGATCTCAATGCGTTCGCATGGCACGTTGTAGCCGTAGCGCGTGATCACCAGCCCCGACAAGGGACCCTGCCACGCATCCTCAACAGCGCGAGCCATCGCCGCCGATGCCTTACCGGCACCAATCACAAACAATCTGCCTTTACCCAGTTCTGCCTGCGTGGGCAAATGCGGAGGCACACACAGCGCAGGCTGCGCAGAGGCGACCGCCGCATCGAACATGCGCCGCAGCAGCGCGGCTTGCGTAGTCGCGCTCATAACGGCTTGGCCACTTCGAAGTTCGCCATATGCTCGAGTGCCTTCACCATGGCCGAGTGATCCCAGGCCTTACCGCCGTGCGCAACACAGGACGAGAACAGCTGCTGCGCACTGGCCGTGTTCGGCAGCGACAGGCCGAGCGAACGCGCAGCCGTCAAAGCGAGATTGAGATCTTTCTGGTGCAGCTCAATACGGAAACCCGGATCAAAGGTGCGCTTGATCATGCGCTCACCATGCACTTCAAGAATCTTCGACGAAGCGAAACCGCCCATCAGCGCCTGACGTACCTTGGCCGGATCCGCGCCATTGCGCGCGGCGAACAGCAGTGCCTCAGCGACCGCTTCAATATTCAGCGCGACGATGATCTGATTCGCGTCCTTCGCCGTTTGTCCGTCGCCATTGCCACCTACCAGCGTGATGTTCTTTCCCATCAGCTCGAATAGCGGCTTAACCTTATCGAAAGTCGATTCTTTACCGCCGACCATGATCGTCAGCGCGGCATTCTTCGCCCCGACCTCGCCGCCCGATACCGGCGCATCGAGATACTCGGCACCGAGCGCATTGATTTTTTGCGCAAACTCCTTGGTTGCAATCGGTGAGACCGAGCTCATGTCGACAACGATCTTGCCCTTCGCCAGACCCGCTGCCACACCATGCTCGCCGAACAGTACTTTCTCGACATCCGGCGTATCCGGCAGCATCGTGAAAACAATGTCAGCCTTCTGCGCCACTTCAGTCGCGTTCGCGCACACCTGCGCACCGTCCTGCAGCAGGTAATCAGCGGTCTTGCTGCGCGTATGCGTGAACAGCTTGTGGCCAGCCTTCAGCAAGTGCTGCGCCATGGGCGAGCCCATGATGCCCAAGCCGATGAATCCGAGTTTCATACTCATATGACATTTGTCTCCGTCTGATTATTTAGCTAAGGCCCTGATCCAGCCCAGCCCCGCCTCGGTCTGCCCCGCCGGGTTATATTCCGCACCGATATGGCCTGTGTAACCAATGCGGTCGATGAAAGCAAACAGGAAGCTGAAGTTGATCTCACCGGTGCCGGGCTCGTTCCTCCCCGGATTATCCGCGATCTGAATATGGCCAATACGTGAAAGATTTTTCTGTAATGTGCCGGCCAGTTCGCCCTCCATACGCTGTGCGTGATAGATGTCGTACTGCACATAAGCATTCGAAGCACTTACCTCGTCAAGTACGTCCAGCGCCTTTGCCGTGCTGTTCAGCCAGAAACCCGGGATATCGTAGTTATTGATAGGCTCGATCAGCAGATCGATACCGTGCTTCGCCAGCTCATCGGCGGCAAATCTTAGATTGGCAACCAGCGTCTGCCGCAGCTGCTGCTCGGGTACACCTGCGGGTGCCTTGCCGGCAAGGCAGTTAATCTTTTTCACGCCCAGCACGGTCGCATAACTGACTGCTTTGACGACACCGGCGCGGAATTCCTCCACGCGCGCCGGATCACAGGCGATGCCACGATCGCCTCCGGCCCAGTCACCCGCCGGAAAATTATGTAGCACGATCGTCTGGCCATTCGCATCCAGCAGGGCCTTCAACTCAACAGCCGGCAATTCGTAAGGAAACTGGCACTCGACCGCATCGAAACCGGCTTGCTTGGCGCGAGAGAAACGCTGCGCAAGCGGCACATCAGTGAACAGCATAGACAGATTGGCGGCGATTTTGGTCACGTATTTCTCCTTTTCCAAGGTCGAACTCTATCAAAGTTGGTTCGGTTGCCGAAAATTGCGGAATAAGCGATTGATTTCCTCGAACTGTTTGACCGATCAATAGCCGCCAATGCCAAGGGCGATAAAAAAGAGCCCTGACTGACTACAAGAACCCTCGAAGCGTTTTCGACACCGACGTTGGCTTCTATTCTTTTGGAGAAATCAATGCGCCCTGTTACATACCCAACCTTTCCCGAGCAGGTGGTAAACCACCAAAATGACGGTGTATTAAATACCGCTTCTGGTAAGCACTCAGCATCTGCGCCCAAGCTTCCACCACTCACTGGAGAAATATTTTTACCCAACTTCGACCGTCCCTTAACCCGGGAAACCTACAAAGACCAGATTCCAGAATGGTATGAAGACCGTTGGCTTCGATTAGGTAAATTCATGTTTGAAGGAGTCATTCCTGATTCAAAAAACGAGATTGAAATATTAGTCTATGACTTACGTTTTCATAGGCAATTCGAAGCGATCGAATTCCTTCTGAAGGAATGTCCACCTGTGAAAGAGATTAAAATTTACGACTCACCAGCATTTACTATTAATGACACAGCAACATTCGCAGCGATTCTCAGAGCAACGCAAAGAAATATTTCAAAGTTAAGCATTGATTGTTACGAGGCAGATCCCGACGTACCCAACGACCTCGCAGGAGACAGAAGACTACGACTAGTCTTCGACGCATTCGACGATCTGAGAGATTTAAAGGTTGCTCATATGTCTGGCACAAGCATGGAAAGTCTTGCCGCGTTTATAAAATCCTCTAAAACTTTACAGAGTCTCAAGATAGTGGAACTTCGCTTGGATCAATACGAAACTGGCGAACAATTTACTGATGCTCTGGCGTCTTCAACATCAATAGAAAATATTTACCTATCCCCGGAAGACACATCGAGCAATTTTTGGTCAAACTTATTGCGAAGCCTAGCAACGCCTGCACTGTCCAAGCGCTTGAAATCTCTTGATATATTCCTGGGAGACTTTGATCCCTATGAGCATTTGCATCTGATTGTTGAATTTCTATACAAAGCAACAGCACTTGAGCATCTCAACCTAAATAACATCGCTGACTGGAATCCAGTATTTCCCCAGATCTGCCAGGCGTTGATTGAATCGCCCGCACCACTGAATACGATCGCTTTTGACATGAACGATGAAGAATCCGATGAGTTTCCTTGTGAGTGTTTTGTAAGCATTGCCGACTTGGCGCGCAGACGTACAGGCTTGCGAAAGATAGAAATCGGGATTGCTGGTCCCGACGATGGCGATTATTTTGAACTCGATAATTACGCCGAAGACTCACCTACGTATAAAAATTTTGTAGACAAACGCACTTCTGATGCACTTATTTCATTGAGAAATAGTCTCGTGCGCAATCAGACTCTGATTGATGACGAAAAGATCAATAAGTACGCTGACAAGATCGTAAAATTTAACCTACCAAACCAGGAAAATCTAAATATCGATGTCGCTAGAGTCCTGGTTCGACATCTACTCGCACATTCGGCGAGCGTCGCAGAGTTCGAGCAAGTGATGAACATCGTCTTGGAAACGGTAGCGATCAAGCGTAGTCTGGTATCAGCGCAATCCTTTACTAACGCCGCTCCGACATCGACGGCAGCCGTCAGTAATCTGATGCTGAATTCCAGCAACTGACTTAATGCTCTACGGCCCGCGCAAGACGCGGGCCTAGCGTATCAACCAGCTGACCGCATAAGGGATCACGGTCGCCCCAATCACACCATGCATGCCCATCCCGAGACTCGCATAAGTACCTGCTTCAGGATGCACACTAAACGCGCGTGAGGTACCGATGCCGTGTGATGCAACGCCAAGCGCAAAGCCGCGCTGCCACCACTGACGCATTTTCAGGCCGTCCATCACAAAACGACCCAGTACCGCGCCGAGCACACCAGTGACCACGGCATACACCGCCGTTAGCGTTGGCGACACCTGAATTCGCTCTGCAATACCCATCGCGATCGGCGCAGTCACGGACTTTGCGTACAGACCCCCGAACAGCGCCGGGTCCAACTGGAGCGCGTTTGCCATCACCAGTGCGGTAGCAATGGAGGTGATGCCACCGGCTACTAGTGCAAGCAGCAGAACCAGAAACCGACCGCGGAGGGACTCCCAGCTTTTATAGATCGGTATCGCCAGTGATACTGTCGCGGTGCCCAGCATGAAGTGCACGAATTGCGCACCTTCAAAGTATTTTTCATACGGTATATCGAACACGCCTACGACCGAGGCCACGATCAGCACCGCAATCAGTACAGGGTTCGCGACCGGATTACGCTCGCTGCGCTCATATAGCGTGAGCCCTATCCAGTACGCAGATAATGTCAGCACCAGCGCGAACAGCGGGCTACCCGACAGGTAGACCCAGATTTCAGCAATCTGAGGCAGCTTATGATTCATCGCGCTCTCCCGAGATCAGCTTCAGCAAGCCGCCGGTGACTGCGATCGTGGCAACCACGCTCACACCTAAAGTAGCGAGCACAGCCCAGGCGTTCGCTTTCAGAATCGGCAAATACAGAATCACACCGACCGACGCCGGAATAAACAATAGCCCCAGATGCTGCAATATCGTGCTGCCGACCGTGTCAATATCCGAGGGCAGATTGTTTCGGACAACGAGAAAGGCCAGCAGCAGCACCAGACCGATGACGGGACCCGGTATGAATGGAATCAGAAAATTAGAGATCAACTCGCCGATGGCCTGAAACAGAAAGAGTTTGACCAGTCCGGGAATCATCTTGGCGCCGCCTGCATGTTGATGTGTCGTTCGCTAGCCATTGCAACGTCTCCTTAATGCACGCCAAAAAACGCAAGTAGTTCGTGGGCGACGCGCGATGCTGCCTCGCGTTGCGGGAAATGACCCACACCCTCCAGCACCACACGCTGGTAAGGACCACTGAACCAGCGCTCCTTGTCGGCCGAGCTTTGCACAGGGTTCACGGCATCCGCCGCGCCATGAATCACCAGCATGGGCGTTGCCAGCACCGGCAAGGGCTTCAGCGCCTGAATATCGGCGGCGTAATGGGGATCACCGTCAGCATGCCCCCATCGATGACGATAGGAATGCAAGGTCACATCAATCCAGTCAGGATGTTCAAACGCTGCAGCCGTCGCATCAAACTCCGCATCATCAAACCAGCCGGGTGGCGACCAGGTATCCCACATGGTGCGTGCAAAGCCGCGTGGGTCTGAGCGAACTGTTTTCTCGCCGAGGGCGGTTGCCATAAACCAGTGATACCAGTAGTTGCGCGCCTGATCGAAGGGCATGGCTTGGCTCGGATCATTGGTGCCATAGCCCACCGACACCATGCACAGATGCGATGCCAGACCAGGCATCAGTCCCGCCGCATTTGCTACCGCGCGCGCGCCCCAGTCATGACCGACCAGCGCCGGTTGATGCAGGCGTAGCGCTTGCACGAAATCGATCAGGTCTCGACCCAGCGCGACCAGCTCGCCACTGCGCGGCGTGGCGCTGTCGATAAATCGGGTACCACCAAACCCGCGCAATGAAGGCGCAAGCACGCGAAAGCCTGCATCGGCCAGCACCGGTGCCACACCGAGCCAGGTGCGGGAGGAATCCGGCCAGCCATGCAACAGCACCACACTGCGCTTGCCGTTCGGATTCCATTCGAGGTATTCGATGTCGAGGCGAGAGGTGCGGACGGACTTATTGTCTAAGGTCGTCATGCGGAAGTATCAGTGGGTTTAGCCATCATAAGCATTCTAATTTGTTAAAGAACGCCGGTTCAAGCACGTTCAGCGTGAAATTTTTGATAGGTATAGAATCCATGCCTTCGCCGCGCCGGTTCCGACGCTGCACGATGCAGCACAAGCACTGATGAACACTGATATAGCTTCGCTCCCCACCGAAACCTCCGTCTGGCCTGCCCTGATCGAAGTCGCGCATATGCCCGGCTCGCTGCCCATGGGTGGTCTGGTGCCTATGACGCCGATATTCGCGTTCGAGGAGTCGGCAGAGCAGCTGACCTTGCCTCGTGACCACGGTCGAACCCCATCCCGAGAAGACATTGAGCTCGGTGGCCTGCTTGCCTTCACTATCAGCGATGTGGTCACTGCGGCTGAAGCCAAAGCCATCATTGAGGCCAGCGAAAGCTTCGGTTATCGCGATGAAGCGCCCGGCATCCAGACTCCGCCAGGCATGCGCATGAACAAGGCGGTGCACTGGCTGGCAGACGAAGCGATGATGGGTCCGATTTTTGAACGTATTGCGCACCTGCTACCCCAGCAGATTGATGGCGCGACGCTCTACCCGGCCCTTTCACGTCGCATCAACATGTACCGCTACGATGATCATGATGTGTTCAATCTACACACCGATGGTGACTGGCCGGGCTATTCCCTCTCGGCGGACCGTCAGGACATGATTGAATGGCCGGGAATCCGCTCCTGCCTGAGCATGCTGCTGTATCTGAATGATCCGGATGATGGTGTGCAGGGAGGTCATACCCGACTATTCCGTCCCGACCGCGGGCATGTCGATGTGACTCCGAAAAAAGGATCCGCGCTGTTTTTCCGTCACGGCTTTGGGCCTCACAGCGTGCTTCATGAGGGCAGCCGTGTGTTCGGCGACGTGCCCAAGTATGTGGCAAGGATCAATGTGATGTACTCATTTTCTTGAACACGTTTACAACTTTCGCCTGATTCCATTCCTCATCGCTTAACATAGCGATATTGCGGGCTCAGGTTTGAGCCCCTGCCTCTTACCTACACTCCAGGAGACTCCATGACTTCCCCCAGAGACGTCGTCATCGTCGGCGCAGCCCGTACCGCAATTGGCACCTTCGGCGGTTCGCTAAAAGATATCGCTGCTTCCGATCTGGCGACCATCGCCATCAAGGCTGCGATTGAGCGCGCAGGCGTTGAGGCCGCCGCCGCACAGCAGATCGTGCTCGGCAACGTGATTCAATGTGAACCTCGCGATATGTATGTCTCGCGCGTAGCCGGCATCAATGCCGGTATGGCGAAAGAATCAGCCGCGTTGACGCTGAACCGCCTGTGCGGCTCGGGCTTGCAGGCGATTGTCACCGCGGCCAATGCGATCCAGCTCGGCGATGCGGATATCGCCATCGGCGGCGGTGTCGAGACCATGAGCCGCGCACCGTACAACGCGCCATTGGCACGCTTCGGCGCACGCATGGGTGACGCGAAAATGATCGACATGATGCTCGGCGCACTCAACGACCCGTTCGGCGCGGGTCACATGGGTGTGACTGCAGAAAATGTCGCGAAACTGTATAGCATCACACGCGAAGAGCAGGATGCGTTCGCGGTTGATAGCCAGCGCAAGGCACTCGCCGCCATCGAAGCTGGTCACTTTAAGTCGCAGATTGTGCCGGTCGAAATTAAGGGTCGCAAAGGCACCGTGCTGTTCGATACGGATGAGCATCCAAAGGCCGGCACGACCGTCGAGTCACTCGGCGCATTGAAGCCTGCCTTCCTCAAAGAGAACGGTACCGTTACTGCTGGCAATGCATCTGGCATCAATGACGGCGCCGCTGCTTGCGTACTCATGGAAGCGGGTGCCGCGCAACGTGCAGGCCGCACACCATTGGCGCGATTGGTGTCGTACGCCGTGGCGGGTGTCGATCCTTCGATCATGGGAACGGGTCCGATTCCGGCGGTGAAGCTTGCGCTACAACGCGCAGGTCTGAAGATGGATCAGATGGACGTCATCGAGTCCAACGAGGCTTTTGCCGCGCAATCGCTCGGTGTCTGTCGCGGCCTTGATCTCGACCCTGCACGTACCAATCCGAATGGTGGTGCGATCGCACTCGGCCATCCGCTCGGCGCGTCCGGCGCGATCATCACCGTCAAGTGCTTATATGAACTGATGCGTACACAGAAGCGCTATGGCCTGGTGACCATGTGTATTGGTGGTGGTCAGGGTATTGCGGCGGTGTTTGAGCGACTGTAAAAATCTGCGCGATCAGATGAAAAAACGCCCGGCATCACCCGGGCGTTTTTTATTCCAGCGCGCACTCAACGACCGTGGCACC
>CAZXRS010000018.1:0-17274 GCA_964642635.1 uncultured Bifidobacterium sp.
CAAGGGCTGGGATCAGGCCTGCGAAGGCAAGGACCACATCAGCCACCAGGCCTGGTCGACTTTCTACCAGTACGGCCATGCGACCGCGTTCCACACCTGGATGCCGACCAAGGACGAGATGGACTGGCTGTCGTCGAAATATCCGAACAGCTTCGACCAGTACTACCGTCCACGCTTCGAGCACTGGGCCAAGCAGGCTGAGGGCAAGGAAGGCCGCTGGTACAACCAGATCCTGCCGATGCTGTGCCAGGTCTGCCAAATTCCGATGATCTTCACCGAACAGGGCGACCCGACCAAGATCAGCCTGCGTGAGACTGATTATCACGGTATGAAGTACCACTTCTGCAGCGACCACTGCTGCGAAATCTTCGAGAATGAGCCGAAGAAGTATGTGCAGTCGTGGTTGCCGGTACACCAGATCTATCAAGGCACTTGCTATCCGGAAGACATCAACCCGGCCTCGCCTGGCGATAGCCCGGTGCGCGAAGTCATGCGTTATTACGACGTGCATGCTGGCGAAGACAACGGCGATTTCGCCAATAGCAAAGACCGCAAGCACTTCCGCGCCTGGAGTGGCCGAATGAAGCCGCAGGATATTGGGGAGTAAGGCGATGGCCATCCAAGACAAGATGCTCCACGTGGGCGACTACCCGATGATGCAGCAGGACACCGAGGATAAATTCCACGGCAAGCACCTGCTGTACCTGCACTGGGAAAACCATCCGATGTTTGCGGCACCGTTGTGTATTCCGGTGCCGCGCACCCTGCCCTTCGGGGCAGTGGTGATGGAGGTGCTGCCTGAGCTGTATGGCGAGCACCCGGAATTCGAGGACATCGATTGGAAGAGCACGCTCTGGTTCAACTCCGGCAAACGCTTTATCCCTGATGTGGGTAAATCGCTTGAGCACCATGGCATCGTCCACAAAAGCCTGATTAGTTTCCGTACACCGGCGCTGGAAGGCATACGCAAGCCGGTAGCGGCGGGCGGCACCGGCTTCTGAGCGTAGTCGTTCACAAGGTACACAACCCAGATCACACAGAAGAAACACCATGTCTCAGCAACTGACCATCGAGCCACTGGGCGCGACCATCGACGTCGAGGACGGGCAAACGATTCTCGACGCAGCGCTGCGTCAGGGCATTTATATTCCTCATGCCTGCGGTCACGGCCTGTGCGGCACCTGTAAGGTGACGGTCACCGGCGGTGAAGTCGATCACGGTGAGGCCAATCCTTTCGCGCTCATGGATTTCGAGCGTGACGAAGGTAAGACACTCGCCTGCTGCGCTACGCTGCAATCAGATGTCGAGATCGAGGCGGACATCGACGAAGAACCCGATGCACGCATCATCCCGGTGACCGACTTCCACTGCACAGTGAGTCGCATCGAGACGATGACGCCGACCATCAAGTCGTTCTGGCTCAAGTTGGATAAGCCTATCGACTTCCAGGCAGGTCAATATGTGCAGCTCTCGCTGCCCGGTGTCGATGGCGACCGTCCTTTCTCGATCGCGAATTCGCCCGAAGAAATTGCTGCAACCGGTGAGCTCGAAGTCAACGTGCGGATTATCCCGGGCGGCCCGGGTACCGCCTACCTGCACGAGAAACTCAA
The DNA here is from genome assembly GCA_964642635.1 of uncultured Bifidobacterium sp. Lineage (GTDB taxonomy): Bacteria > Pseudomonadota > Gammaproteobacteria > Burkholderiales > Burkholderiaceae_D > Pernthalerella. The sequence continues at coordinate 1,611 of CAZXRS010000018.1, forward strand.
GGTCGGTGACAAGCTACGCGTCTCGGGCCCGTATGGACGCTTCTTCGTGCGTGGCTCGGCGAACTTGCCGATGATTTTCATGGCTGGTGGTTCTGGCCTGTCCAGCCCACGCTCCATGATCCATGACCTGCTCGCCGCAGGCAGCACGCTCCCGATCACGCTCATTTATGGACAACGTAATGCAGCCGAGCTGTACTACGACGACGAGTTCAAAGCGCTGGCCGCGAAGCATGCGAACTTCACCTATGTACCCGCGCTGTCGGAAGATGCTGCTGGTTTTGAGGGTTTCAAGGGTTTCGTGCACGAGGCCGCTGTGAAGCACTTCAATGGTGACTTCTCCGGTCACCAAGCCTATCTGTGCGGCCCGCCGCTCATGATTGAAGCTTGTCTGGGTGCACTGATGCAAGGACGTCTGTACGAGAAAGACATTTTCGCCGAAAAGTTTATTACCGCTGCCGATGCCTCCAAGCCTCGCAGCGCGCTGTTCAAGCGAGTGTGAGGATTCAGCATGTTCGACTTTCGTCCCAAAGTGCAAGTGACGATAGAGCAGACCGGCGAGAGCTATTCATGCGCGATCGGTGAAAGTCTGCTGCAAGGCATGATACGACTCGGTCGCAAGGGCATACCCGTAGGCTGCGTGAACGGTGGTTGTGGTGTGTGCAAGGTGCGTGTGAAGCAAGGCAGCACTGAAACACTGGGACCGATCAGCCGTGCGCATGTCACCGTTGAGGAAGAGGCGCAGGGCTACACCCTTGCCTGTCGAGTTGGACCTGCATGTGAGTTGAAGCTTGAAGTAGCAGGAAAGATGAGTAAGCCGTTTTTTAAGGGGTTTGAAGCGCAGGCTACCCCACCTGCAACCATAAAATAAGGAGATAACTATGGGCGTTATGCGCATAGGGCATGCAAGCCTGAAAGTGATGGATGTGGGGGCAGCGGTCAAGCATTACACCGAAGTGCTCGGCATGAAAGTGACGATGGAAGACAAGTCCGGCAACGTCTATCTGAAGTGCTGGGACGAATGGGATCGCTTCTCGATCATCCTGACGCCGTCGAGCGAAGCCGGTATGAATCACGTTGCTTACAAGTGCGAGAAGGACAGCGATCTCGACGAGCTCAAGCAAAAGATTGAAGCCTACGGCATCAAGGTCACCGAACTGCCTGAAGGCTCGCTGCCGGCGACCGGTCGCATGCTGCAGTTCAAACTGCCTAGCGGTCATGAGATGCGCCTGTTCGCGCAAAAAGAATACGTCGGTACCGAAGTCGGCACGACTAACCCTGACCCTTGGCCGGACAACATCACCGGCGCCGGCGTGCACTGGCTCGACCATTGCCTGCTGATGTGCGAAATGAATCCGGAGACGGGTGTTAACACCGTGGTCGACAATGCCGAGTTCTTCAAGACCTGCCTCGATTTCTACCTCGTCGAGCAAATCATGGTCGGCCCGGGCGGTGCGATCCAGGCAGCAGCTTTCCTCACCTGCACCAACACGCCGCATGACATCGCTTTCGTTGGCGCACCGACCTCCGGTCTGCACCATGTGTCGTTCTTCCTCGACTCATGGCATGACGTGCTGAAGGCAGCCGACGTAATGGGTAAGAAAAAGGTCAAGATCGACGTCGCGCCGACCCGTCATGGTGTGACTCGTGGCGAGACCATCTACTTCTTCGACCCGAGCGGCAACCGCAACGAGACCTTCGCAGGCCTGGGCTATCTGTCGATGCGTGATCGTCCGGTTACGACCTGGACAGAAGACAAGCTGTGGAACGGTATCTTCTATCACACTGGAGAGCCGGTGCCGTCCTTCACGGACGTGTACACCTGATCTCAGGGGAACACAGGAAAGCCGGCCCGCAAGGCCGGCTTTTTTGTCGCGCAACTGCACACATAAAACAAGCATCTCTCCAGAATCGGCAGGAAGCTAGCCATGCAAAACCATCGTGAATGGGTCGTGATCGTTGGTGCCACCGGCGCCTTCGGTTCCGTCATGACGAAGCGCTTTAGCGAACGCGGCTATGGCGTAGTGGCGATCGCGCGCAGTGCAGACTCGCTCAAGCATCTGGCGGAGCAATGCGCCAACCTCGTTCCCTGCGTGGCCGATATCACTCAAGACAGCGCGATCGATGCGATTCGTAGCGCCCTACCCGGACCAGTGCGCATGGCCGTACATGGGCCTGGGGTCGCTGTTGGTGGCGGCGTATTAAGCATCGCCACGGCTGCGGTTGTCGATGCGGTGAATATCAAGGTCGGCGGCATGCTGAGACTAGTGCGCGCAGTGGATGCTCATCTGCATTCAGGCTCACGACTGGTCGGCATTGGTGGTCATTATGGTTTCGAGCCCACCGCCTATGCATCGGCTGCCGGTGTGGGCAATGCGGCATTGATGAATGTGATACGACAGCTGAGTCTGGCTTACGGCGAACGCGGCGTGACAGCACATCTGGTTGCACCCGGGCCGGCCGATACCGAGCGGCTACGCCGTGTAGCGGCTGATCGCGCGCGCATCAAAGGTATTTCAGTTGATGCCGTCCTCGATGAGATGAAAGCCGAGTCTTCGCTCGGCCAGTTCACTGAACCAGAGCAGGTTGCCTGGGCGCTGGAGATGCTGTTGGCACCCGAGGCCACTGCCATGACAGGATCCGCCCTGATGCTCGATGCTGGCCGGCGTCACGGATTACCCTAAAGGAGTCAACATGCCTGTGATGCAGATTCATCTCACCCGCGGCCATCACGCGCCGGACAAGATAGAAGAACTGCTCGTTCGCTGCAGCCACCACTTCGCCAGCGTGCTGGAGTGTCCGGTCGACCGTATACGCGTGTTCGCGATCGAACATCCTCCCGAACGCTGCTGCATAGGCGGCAAGCTCGTCTCGGAAGGCGGATCGGTCGCTCCGTATTTTTCTTTCGTATTAATGCAGGGCCGCACAACAGAGATGAAGCACGCACTGATGCGCGGCTTCACCGATCTGATTGAAGCATGTCTGGAGGTACCACGCGGCGTTATCCGCGGCGGCATCGTGCCGGTATCACCGGAAGACTGGAGCATCGCCGGCGTGCCAGCGAGTGAAGTGCGCAAAGACGAGATCCTCGCCCGCAGCGCATGACACATCACCTGTTATCCGGCTTGGCCTTGCGACGCGGCGCTGGCATTCGCAGCAAACTCGCGCACCATCGCGATGAAGGCGGCCAGCACCGGAGAATCGTCCGACGACCGGAACAAGCAACTCAATTCGATCTCGCGCAGATGCTTGCTCACCAGCGGACGGTACACCACGCCCGGCAGCCGCAGGCTGGCAGTGGATGCCGCAGTCACGCAGGCACCGAAGCCGCCCGCCACCAGCGCGATGGCGGTCAACACGTCCTCAACCTCCTGCTCCACCTTGAGCACCGATTTCTCGCGGTTGAATGCCTGCATCACCTGCTGCGCAAGGCCGGCGATCGGCAGTCGCGGATACAGAATCAGCGGCTGGTCCGACAGATCAGGAATAGTGATCGATGCTTTCTTCGCCAGCGGATGATGCGCCGGCAACGCGACCGTCATGCTTTCGCGCAGCACCTCCTCGACCACGAGGTCGTCTTCGGGCGCCACCAAACGGTTAAACCCGACGCTGATGCGCCGCTCGCGCAGCGCCTGCACCTGCTCACCCTTGTTCAGGCTGTGCAGCACGATGCGCACCTCGGGCCGCTCGGCATGGAAGCGCACGAGGATACGCGGAATCACATCCAGCACGCCGGAGCCAAAAATACCGATGTCGAGCCGGCCGCTCTGCCCCTCACTGGCCAGCAGCGCCCTTTCCTTCGCGCGCTGCGTCAGCGACAGCAGATTCGGCACCTCGGCCAGCAGCGCATTACCCGCCTCGGTCAGCGTGACACCGCGCGCGGTGCGCACAAACAGCGGCGCGCCAATGTCCTCCTCGAGCGCCTGAATCTGCCGGGTCAGCGGCGGCTGCGCCATGTGCAGCCGCTCGGCCGCGCGCGTGAAATTCCGCTCCTCGGCCACGGCGAGGAAGTAACGCATCTGCTTCAGGTCCATGCCTGCGCCCCTTTTCAAAACGATACCCGAAAGGTATCAGATTGAGAAAAAACAGTATTGGACAGTATAGCTCGACAAACTTACTCTTGACCACAAACCACCACGGAAAACTGCCATGAGCCACCACCTCTCCTCCGTCAGCGTCAATCAGCCCATCATCAGCGCCGAGGCGGCGCACAAGGCGCTTCATGCCGCGATCGCCCACGCCAATGCGCTGGGCATTCAGATCAATGTCGCCATCACCGACCGCGCCGGCGTGCTGGCGGGTTTTCTGCGTATGCCGGGTGCTTTCCTGCACTCGATCGATATTGCGATCGACAAGGCCTATACATCGGCCAGTTTCGGCTTTCCGACCTCGGGCTGGATGGACGTCATCAAAAATGATCCGGCACTCGTGACGGGTCTGCCCTCGCGTCCGCGTCTGGTGATTTTCGGCGGTGGCCTGCCTATCGTTGCTGACGGTGTGCGCATTGGCGGCATCGGCGTCTCGGGCGGTTCGGCAGAGCAAGATGAGGAATGCGCGCGCGCCGGCCTCGAAGCCATCGGCCTGGCCTGATCAACACTCTATTTCATTAAGACTCACGGACCACACCATGAAACAGTTCCTGAACTTCATCAACGGCGAATTCGTCGCTACCAAGAAAACTTTCGAGAATCGTGCGCCAGCTGACAATCATGTGATCGGTCTCGTGCACGAGGCCGGTCAGGCCGAAGTCGAAGCCGCCGTGAAAGCCGCGCGCGCCGCGATGAATGGTGAGTGGGGCAAGATGAGCGTGGTCAAGCGCGTTGAACTGCTCAATGCCGTCGCCGATGAGATCAACAACCGCTTCGACGAATTCCTCGCTGCTGAACTAGCTGATACCGGCAAGCCGCATTCGCTGGCATCGCACATCGATATTCCGCGCGGCGCAGCGAACTTCAAGATTTTCGCTGACATCATCAAGAATGAGCCGACCGAGAGCTTCCAGATGACGACGCCGGATGGCGGCACCGCCATCAGCTACGGCGTGCGTGTACCTTTGGGCGTGGTCGCTGTGGTGTGCCCATGGAACCTGCCACTGCTGCTGATGACCTGGAAGGTCGGCCCGGCACTCGCGTGCGGCAACGCGGTGATCGTCAAGCCCTCCGAAGAAACACCGGCCACCGCAACCCTGCTCGGTGAAGTCATGAACAAGGTGGGTATTCCCAAGGGCGTATACAACGTTGTGCATGGCTTTGGTCCGAATTCGGCGGGTGAATTCCTCACCAAGCATCCGGATGTCGACGGCATCACCTTCACCGGTGAAACGCGCACGGGCGAAGCGATCATGGCCGCTGCTGCGAAAGGCGTGCGCCCGGTATCGTTTGAACTGGGTGGCAAGAACGCAGCGGTCGTATTCGCTGATGCAGACTTCGACAAAGCGATCGCCGGCGTAACGCGCTCCGTGTTCGAGAACTGCGGACAAGTCTGCCTGGGCACCGAGCGTGTCTATGTGCAGCGCCCGATTTTCGATAAGTTTGTGAAAGCGCTGAAAGAGAAAGCCGAGGCGCTGAAGATTGGTCCTTCTGATATGCCGGGCGTAGGCATGGGCCCGCTGATCTCGGCGGAGCACAAAGAAAAAGTACTGTCGTACTACCAGAAGGCCAAGGCCGAAGGTGCGAACGTGATTACCGGTGGCGGCACGCCGACCATGGAAGGCAAGTACGCCGAAGGTCACTATGTGCAGCCCACCATCTGGACCGGCCTGCCTGAGACCTCGCCGATCATCCGCGAAGAAATTTTCGGACCGTGCTGCCACATCGCACCGTTTGATACGGAAGAAGAAGCTGTCGCATTGGCCAACAATACACCCTATGGTCTCGCGACTTCTATCTGGACCAGCGATCTCAGCACCGCAACACGCATGGCGAATGCCATTCACGTCGGTCTGTGCTGGATTAACAGCTGGTTCCTGCGCGACCTGCGCACACCCTTCGGTGGCTCGAAGGCATCCGGTATCGGTCGCGAAGGCGGCGTGCACTCGCTCGAGTTCTACACCGATCTTCGCAATGTAATGATCAAGATCTAATCCAACTTCGGAGACTGCAACAATGGCGATGAGCCCCAACAAAATCCAGCAATACGGCGACGAGCTGTATGACTCGCTGATATCGCGTGTCGCGATCGATCCGCTGACCAATCGCGAAGCTGACATCACGATTGAAGATGCCTACCAGATTCAGCTGCGCATGATCGAGCGCCGTCTGCAGCAAGGCGAAAAAGTCGTCGGCAAAAAAATTGGTGTCACCAGCAAGGTGGTGATGGACATGCTCGGCGTGAATCAGCCTGACTTCGGTCATCTGCTGTCAGGCATGGTGTTCAACGAAGGTGAAGCCGTCGACACCAGCAAGATGATCGCACCGCGCGCAGAAGCCGAAGTCGCCTTCATCCTCGGCCGTGACCTCACGGGTCCTGGCGTAACCGCAGCAGATGTATTGCGTGCGACGGATTGCGTGATGCCCTGCTTCGAGATCGTCGACTCGCGTATCAAGGACTGGAAGATCAAGATTCAAGATACCGTGGCGGATAACGCTTCCTGCGGCGTGTTCACGCTCGGCGGCACACGCAAGAGCCCGCGCGATCTCGACCTCGCACTGGCCGGCATGGTGCTGGACAAGAACGGCGAGATCATCAGCACCTCGTGCGGCGCGGCCGTTCAAGGCTCACCAGTGAACGCAGTCGCATGGCTGGCGAACACGCTGGGTCGCCTCGGCATCACACTCAAAGCGGGTGACGTCATTCTGTCTGGCTCGCAGTCGCCGCTGGTACCGGTCAAGGCCGGCGACAGCCTGCACTGCTCGGTCGGCGGGCTCGGTAGCACCTCGGTGCGCTTCATCTGATCACGAGGACAAGAACATGCAACTCGATAAAGTAACGATAGACAAACTGGCGGCGCATCTCGAAAGCGCGGAGCTCGAAGCACGCGATGTGCTGAAGATCACCGACGACTATCCGCAGATGGATTTTGAGGACGCGTATGCGATCCAGGATGCCATTCGTGCACGCAAAGAAGCACGTGGCAACAAAACGGTGGGCCTGAAAGCTGGCCTGACGTCGTTCGCAAAAATGAAGCAGATGGGCGTCGAGGTTCCCTGCTTCGGCTTCGTCTCCGATTACATGTCCTGCCCCGATGGTAGCGATATCAAGACGTCGGAGCTGATTCATCCGAAAGTGGAAGCTGAAATTTGTGTAGTGACCAAGGCGCCGCTGCGAGGCCCGGGTTGCCACGTCGGTGCGGTGATGGCCGCCATCGATTTCGTGATCCCGGCGGTGGAAGTCATCGACAGCCGTTATCGCGATTTCAAATTTGATCTCAAGAGTGTCGTCGCAGACAACACCTCGGCGTCACGTTTCGTGATCGGCGGTCGTTCACGTGATGTGGAAGATCTCGATTTGCGCACACTCGGCGTGGTACTCGAAAAGAATGGTCAGGTCGTTGCGATGGCTGCCGGCGCTGCGGTGCTTGGCCACCCGGCTGCAGCGATCGCGATGATGGCGAATCATCTGGGCGAACGCGGTCAGGAAATCCCGGCGGGTACCTTCATCATGACCGGCGGCGTGACCGAAGCGATTCCGGTGGCTGCAGGTGATAGCGTCAACGTTCGCTTCCAGGACCTGGGCTCGGTCTCGATGCGTTTCGTCTGAGGAACCGAGCGTGAGCGTAGCGACTGCCACCCACCCCGGCGCCGTCACGGTGCTGGTTACCCGGCGCATCAAGCCGGGTAAGGAAGCTGCTTTCGAGAAGCTGATGGGTGACATCATGCGCGCCGCGCAGGAATATCAGGGGCATCTCGGCGCTCAGCTGGTGCGGCCGGATGGCCAGCCCGGATCAGAGCCCGGTCTGTATCACGTGGTATTTGCTTTTGATTCGCAGCAGCACCTGCAGGCATGGCAAGAGTCACCTGCCCGTTCACTGGGTCTGGCGGCTCTTGAACCACTGGTCGACGGTCCGGCGCAGACGCAGATGATCGGTCTGGCGCACTGGTTCATGACGGGCACACAGCAACTGCCACCGCCGCGCTGGAAAGTGGCCATCGTCACCTGGCTAGGCATCTTCCCGACCGTGTTGGTGCTGTTCACACTGCTCGGCGACGTGCTGGGAACCTTGCCGCTGGTGCCGCGCGTGATGACGCTGACAGGCATGGTGGTGCTGATCATGACCTGGGTTGTCGCGCCGCAGATGACCAAGCTGATGAAGCCCTGGCTGCACGCAAAGACATAACGGAGACACGATGGATCTACAACTACAAGGACAGCACGCACTGGTGACCGGATCAACGGCGGGCATCGGCTATGCCATCGCTCATGCGCTGGCTGCCGAAGGCGCAACCGTGACCATCAATGGACGCAATGAAGCCAACGTCAAACGCGCGCTCGAGCGGCTGCACGCTGAAGTACCCAATGCGAAGCTACACGGTATCGCGGCTGATGCAGCGACCGCTGACGGCTGCGCAACACTGACTCAGGGCCCGGCGATCGACATTCTGGTCAATAACATGGGCATTTTCGATCCCAAACCGTTCGAACAGATTCCCGACGCCGACTGGCATCACTTCTTCGAGACCAATGTGATGAGCGGCGTGCGTCTGTCGCGTGCGGTACTGCCCGGCATGAAGCAGCGCAATCACGGCCGTATCGTGTTCATCTCGTCCGAATCCGGCATCTGCCCGCCCGGAGAGATGGTGCATTACGGGATGACAAAGTCGGCGCAGCTATCCGTCTCACGCGGCATTGCCGAGACCTGCGCCGGCACGGGCGTCACCGTGAACAGCGTGCTGCCCGGCCCGACGCTGACCGAAGGCGCCAAAGATTTTCTCGACAAGCTCGCGAAAGAGCAAGGCAAGAGCTTCGATGAGCTGGTGGAGTGGTTTTTCGCCAATGCGCGCCCTACTTCACTGCTACGTCGTTTCATCGAACCCAAGGAAGTGGCGGCCATGGTCGCCTATGTATGCAGTCCGCTGTCCGCGGCGACCAACGGCGCAGCGTTACGCGTCGATGGCGGCGTGGTGCGCAGCCTGATTTAACGCAGTACGAACACATTCTTTTCAGGAGTGACGACATGAGCAAGAAAATCAAATGCGCACTGATCGGCCCCGGCAATATCGGCACTGATCTGCTAGCGAAACTTCAGCGTTCACCCGTGCTTGAGCCGGTGTGGATGGTCGGTATTGATCCGGAATCCGATGGCCTCAAGCGCGCCCGTGAGATGGGTCTGAAAACGACTGCCGACGGTGTCGATGGTTTGCTGCCGCATGTCATCGCCGATGGCGTGCAGATCGCATTCGATGCCACCTCCGCTTATGTACACGCAGAGAACTCGCGCAAGCTCAATGAACTCGGCGTGCTGATGATTGACCTCACGCCTGCAGCGATCGGTCCCTTCTGTGTTCCACCGGTAAACCTGAAGGAACACGTCCGGGCCGGCGAGATGAATGTGAACATGGTGACCTGCGGCGGTCAGGCAACCATACCGATGGTCGCCGCGGTATCACGCGTGCAGCCGGTCGCGTATGGCGAAATCGTTGCTACCGTGTCGAGCCGCAGCGCTGGCCCCGGTACCCGAAAGAACATCGATGAATTCACCCGTACGACTGCGGGTGCGATTGAGAAAGTGGGCGGCGCCAAGAAAGGCAAAGCGATCATCATCATCAACCCGGCCGAGCCGCCACTGATCATGCGCGACACCGTGCACTGCCTGACCGAAGGCAAGCCGGATGAGGCAAAGATCACACAGTCGATTCACGACATGATCAAGGAAGTGCAGAAGTACGTGCCGGGCTATCGTCTGGTGAATGGTCCGGTATTTGATGGCAACCGCGTGTCGGTGTTCCTCGAAGTCGAAGGCCTCGGTGACTATCTGCCGAAATATGCAGGCAACCTCGACATCATGACCGCCGCCGGTGCGCGCACGGCCGAGATGTTTGCCGAAGAAATGATCGCCGGGCGTCTGACGCTCGAGCCGACTGTTGCAGCCTGATAGCGAAGGAGACAGAACATGGATATCAAAGGCAAAAAAATCACGCTGCATGACATGACACTGCGCGATGGCATGCATCCCAAGCGTCACCTGATGACGATCGATCAGATGAAGTCGATTGCACAAGGTCTCGATAACGCCGGTGTGCCGCTGATTGAGGTCACGCATGGTGACGGCCTGGGTGGTTCATCGGTCAATTACGGTTTCCCGGCACATACCGACGAGGAGTATCTCGGCGCGGTGATTCCGCTCATGAAGCAGGCGAAGGTATCGGCGCTGCTGCTGCCGGGTATTGGTACCGTCGACCATCTGAAGATGGCGCACTCGCTCGGCGTTCACACCATTCGCGTCGCGACGCATTGCACCGAAGGCGATGTCTCAGAGCAGCACATTACGATGGCGCGCAAGATGGAGATGGATGTCGTCGGCTTCCTGATGATGGCGCACATGAACTCGCCTGAAGGTCTGGTGAAGCAGGCCAAGCTGATGGAAAGCTATGGCGCGAACTGCATCTACGTGACTGACTCGGCGGGCTATATGCTGCCGGATGATGTACGCGTTCGTATCGACGCAGTGCGTCAGGCGTTGAAGCCGGAGACTGAACTCGGTTTCCATGGTCACCACAATCTCGCGATGGGCATTGCGAATTCGGTCGCAGCAATTGAATGCGGCGCGAATCGTGTGGATGCTGCATCGGCGGGTCTGGGTGCCGGCGCAGGAAACACCCCGCTGGAAGTGCTGGTGGCCGTGCTTGACCGCATGGGTGTGCAGACCGGTGTTGATGTGTGGAAGATTCAGGACGTCGCCGATGATCTCGTGGTACCGATCATGGACTTCCCGATCCGCATCGACCGCGATTCACTGACGCTCGGTTATGCCGGTGTCTATGGTTCCTTCCTGCTGTTCGCGAAGCGTGCCGAAGCCAAGTACGGCATCCCGGCGCGTGACCTGCTGCTTGAACTGGGCCGTCGCAAGATGGTCGGTGGTCAGGAAGACATGATCGAGGATGCCGCGCTGACAATGTCACGCGAGCGTAAAGAACGCGCGTCGAAGGCCGCGTAAGTCAATTCATTCAGGAGCATCCATGCCGTTCGCACAAATACATATGATTGAAGGCCGCACCGAAGACCAGAAGCGTGCCGTGATTGAAAAAGTCACGCAGGCACTGCATGAAGCTGTCGGCGCGCCGAAAGAGACCATTCGCATTCTGATCTCGGAAATTCCCAGCACGAATTGGGGGATTGCTGGGCAGTCTGCGAAGGATAGAGGGCGATAAGCTATTCCTCGATGTACGGACATGGGTCCCAGCTTGCGCTGGGACCCATGTCAACCTAACCCCCGACCGTTACACCCCATCGGTCTACCCCACCCCCAGACTTGTGTAAAATCCCCGCTGCCTTGCGAATTCAGTGTTTCGCACAATCCGCGAAGACAGCCTATGAACGACTACCTCATTCCTCTCATCGTCACCCTGGTCACTGGCATGACCGTGGGCGCGATCTATCTGCTCACGCTGCTGATCAGCGACGGTAAGCCTGAAAGCGCCGGCGAGGATCTGGCCGCGTTCTCGGGGTCTGCTGAGACCGCAGCGGAACCTGCTGCCGAGGCAGATGCATCGGCCGAAGCGAAACACTGACGAAAGCGCCCTTTGATGCTCCTGACTGACGCGGCACTGGTCGCCGCAGGCGCGTTCGTGGCCGGCGCCATGAATGCCATGGCCGGTGGTGGCACCTTCTTCTCTTTTCCAGCAATGCTGATGGCCGGCGTGCCGCCAGTGGCTGCGAATGCAAGCAATACCGTCGCGCTGTGGCCGGCGTCGATCTCAAGCGCCTGGGCCTACCGGCACGAAGCCATGCGACACGGCCGCTGGGCGGTGCTGTTGGCGGTGATCTCCGTGGTGGGTGGTCTGATGGGTGGCCTGCTGCTGCTGGCCATCTCGAATGAAACCTTCATGCGACTGATTCCCTGGCTGCTGCTGGTCGCGACAACGCTGTTTGCGTTCAGCGCTCAGGTCGGACAGTTGATCAAGTGGATCAAAGCGCGCATGAACATCGCATCGCGCGAGCAACCCGGTAGCGCAGCTGGCGCGTTTTTTCAGTTGCTGGTGGCGATCTATGGTGGCTTCTTCGGCGCCGGCATGGGTATCCTGACGCTGGCCGCGCTATCGATACAGGGTTTCGAGGATATTCAGGAAATCAATGCGCTGAAGAACCTGACCTCAGCGATGAACTACACCATTGCTGCTGCGACCTTTATGGTTGCCGGCGCCATAAGCTGGCCGCATACGCTGGTGGCGCTGGTTACCGCAGCGATTGGGGGCTATGCCGGTGCCGCCTTCGCACGAAAGCTGCCTGCGAAATGGCTCAAGCGTCTGGTGATTATGGTTGGCGGAGTGATGAGCGTGGTGTACTTCGCTAAAACTTACGTTACCGCATAAATTGTCGTGGCTTCGCTGTCATCGGATAACGCGCGTTACGCATGCGTTGCGCCAGCCAAGAAGCTTGCTCTTAGGCTGGCGCTACGCTGATCAGCTCACGACGCAGGTTTTTTTCTCACTACTGCTCTTTCCTTCGTGGCTGCGGGTATTAATATGGTCTGCGGTGTTCCGTTTGACCTCAGAGTCAGCATCCGTGGAATGGTCATCGCTATCGTCAGTGCCAGCCCACTCGACCTCGGAGTCATAATCCGCTGAGTCTTCGTCTGCATCCCTCGTCAGACCTGTATAAGGCTCGAAATTATCTGAACTCAGCAACTCTCGAAGTCTCAAAAATTCTATTCGCTTACTTTCCTCAGAGGCAATCGCATCAATAAAAACCAAACCGTAGGCTTCTACTTCTGCCCGCACCGCATCACTCACCGGCCAAGAGCTAGTTAACCCTTCCGCCGGCGATCGTTGCATTTCTATAACTATGAATACCTTAGGCTTTTTATGCTCCAGCCTGTTTTTGAGGGCGGCCGCAAGCATCGTGATGTCGGATTTCTGTGGCGAATTCTCCGGGACTATCGTCACCATTTTGACGTATCTGATTTCACTAATGATATCTGCAAGCTTGCGTAGTAAATCATGTGCATCGTTGCGGACATTCATGAACTGAAGATCGGTAAGCCAGAGTTTTCCTCGCATCTGATCCAGTATAACGTCATGCAATCCGGGGGCGCTGGTCGCATTGAATGGACCGATTGATATTCCTATCGGTCGGCGAGTTGAGCGCAGATTCCAAAAGAGTGCCCGTAGCATTTTTGGGTCCTGTAGCGTCGGGGGAAAGCAAAAAAGTAATCTCAGAAAAATATTTCTAGGCAAGACGTGAGCAATACTTTTCACATTACTTATTTCCTGATGATTGTTTCTCACACTCAGCATTAACGATGTTCCCTGATAGCTTTTGAAATTCAAAAGTGCATGGTTATTCGTTGATAAAGGATACCCTTTTTACAAGCAGAGCGGGCCATCCATGCTCAGAAAACTTTGATACATACTTGTTGAAAAAATCTCTTTTATCATCACCATCTTCTATCTTGTACTCGACCTGAGCAATTTCTTTTTTTTGAAAGCATTCCAGCATCGAATTGACCTTTCCGGGAGCGTAAATGGACTCCGCCTTGTCGCTCATCAGGAATGTCTTCACATCTTCGTTCCAGACAAGGTTTGTGCACGCAAGGGACCGCAAATCATCTCCGGAAAGATTCCCTGCAAGTATCCAGAACGCCAGCTCTCCACGGAGGTCATCCGGAAGGTGAGTTAACAAATCTAATGATTGCGATTCAGGCTCTGTGTTCTTTTCGTTCTGATGTCGCGCTTGGGTCGTAACGGTGGCTGGGTATATCGATTTTTGGGCTCTTCCTACCTGAAAACTCATAATGTCAACTCCGAATATTGGACACAATGGCCAATTAGTCAGGCACACGACCTTGGCCAGTCTCCTTTGGAACGTTGGTGACATGACAGTTCGATTCGTAACAGCAGGTGCCGGCTTAGCAATGCACCGTGCACTCGACATCCATCCAACCGATATCGTGATGCGTGTCGGTTACCGGTGTTAAAAAAAGAAAACCCCGGCAAGTGCCGGGGTTTCGGGAGAGAACAGATGCCGTTCAGCCGTGTCCAGCTGTATGCCCTATCGTTCTGCTCAGTGCTGCCAGCGTGCGCTGTTTTGCCAGCGCAGCTGCTGCTTCGTTGTAGTGCTCACCATGCGGACGCGCGAAGGCATGATCGATGCCGTCGTACACAAAAATCTCAAAACCGTCGCGATGACCGAGAGCGTTGATGATTTTGTGCTGTGCTTCCGGCGGGCAGTACTTATCGTTCCCAGCGATATGCAGCACAACATCGCATTGCGCGAGATTGGCGTCTTCGAGGAAGCCCTCGATACCGACACCGTAGTAGGCGACGGCAACATCAGCATCGGTACGCGAAGCCGACAGATATGCCATTTTCCCGCCTAGGCAGAAGCCGACGACACCCGCCTCACCCGTGGACTCCGGCATTGCACGCAAGGCTGAGAGTGCGGACTGGATGTCTTCCAGACCCTTGTGGATGTCGAACTGGGCAGACAGGCTGAAAGCCCGTTGCCAGTCTTCCGGGGTGTAGCCGAGCTGGATACCCGGCTCCATGCGCCAGAACAGATCCGGCACCAGCACGACATAGCCTTCAGCGGCGAACTGGTCGGCCAGCGCGCGAATGCGGTCGTTGACTCCGAATATTTCCTGAGCGATAACAATGCCCGGGCCCTTGCCCGACGGCGGCAAGGCGAGATAAGCGTTGAAACTACCGCTGCCATCGCGCGCGACGATGTTCAGCGAATCAGTTCTTTGCGGGTGTGGCTGTTTTGTTTTCATTCCGGATACCTGGTTGTCAGTTTTGAAAAAACGGATCACTACACGAAGTTCGGATGCCCGAGTGGTCTACGTTAGCACAACAGGATGACACGACACCAAAGTCCGCACCGCACTCTGAGAAGCGTCTGTATGTCTGGCTAGCTAGCGGGAATAAAAAAGCCCGGCATGTTGCATGCCGGGCTTTGTGATGCCGAAACTAATCAGTCACCTGACTTGAGCTTCTCGCCAAACAGCACCACCATCAGCGTCTTGCCGATCACGTTCAACAAGATACCGAACAAGACCAAGCCAAGGAACATCGTGATACCGGCAATAATCCTGCCGCCTCCCGTGACCGGGAACATATCGCCGTAACCGGTACTGGTCAGCGTGACGATGCACCACCACATGGCGGTCGGGATCGATGTGAAGAAGCGCTTGTCTTCAGGAATGGGGTTGCCCGACATCGGATCAATAGGCATGAATTTCTCAGGCTCGGTGCCGGCTGCCTGTGCCTGTGCATCAAGCACTTGCTGACCTGCTGCCATCGCATCGGGCGAATACAAGCCACCCTCGAAGAAGTACATTGCCGTGCTCGAGATCATCATCACCGAGAAGAAAATGATGAAATAGATACGAAGGTTAACAAGGATTGGATTCTGCTCACCATCCTGTTCAGCAATCGCTGTGCGCGCCAACTTGAGCACTCGAAGCACCCGCGCCACGCGCAGCAGACGCAGCACTTTCGTCCCCTGCAACGCAGTCAAATTCAGCAGCATCAGGTAAGAAGGCAGAATCGACACCAGATCAATGATGCCCCAT
>CAZXRS010000019.1:0-16490 GCA_964642635.1 uncultured Bifidobacterium sp.
GATCAGCAAGCCAGTCAAGCTGTACCAGTGACAGCAGCTGCATGACCTTGTCGCGAATCTGTGCTTCGCTGGGTCGTACTGCGCGAGGTTTCACCCGCAGGCCAAAGGCAATGTTATCGAACACACTCATGTGACGAAAAAGTGCGTAATGCTGGAACACGAATCCGACCTGACGCTCGCGCACATCGCGCCGAGACGCATCTTCGCCATCCAGAATGACCTGGCCCTCGTCCGGTTGCTCAAGGCCGGCGATGACGCGTAGTAGTGTCGTCTTGCCGCAGCCGGATGGGCCGAGTAGCGCTGTCAGCTCGCCCGTAGGAAAATCGAGCGATACATTGTCGAGTGCGACGAAACTGCCGAAACGCTTGCCGATGTTATTGACCGCGATACTCATGCAAATTCTCCTTCCGTGTTGGTCTGTTGATGACCAGCGCGCCATTCAATGAAAGTCTTCACAGCCAGTGTGACCAGTGCCAGTAGCGCCAACAGCGAGGCGACCGCAAACGCAGCTGCGAAGTTGTATTCGTTATAAAGAATCTCGACCTGTAGTGGCATCGTGTTGGTCTCACCACGGATATGACCCGAGACCACCGATACCGCGCCAAACTCACCCATTGCACGGGCGTTACACAGGATCACGCCATAGAGCAGGCCCCACCGGATATTTGGCAAGGTCACATGCCAGAAGGTGCGCCAGCCTGATGCACCCAGTACCAGTGCCGCCTCCTCTTCTTCGGTACCTTGCGACTGCATGAGGGGTATCAGCTCGCGCGCGACGAATGGGAAGGTGACAAATACAGTCGCCAGCACGATGCCAGGCACTGCGAACAGAATCTGAATGTCACGTTCCATCAGCCATGCACCGAACCAACCGTGCGCGCCAAACAGCAGCACATAGATCAGACCGGAAATCACCGGAGATACCGAGAACGGCAGGTCGATCAAAGTGAGGAGCAAACTTTTCCCACGGAACTCGAATTTGGCGATAGCCCACGATGCTGCTACGCCGAAAATCAAATTGGCTGGTACGGCGATAGCGGCCGTCATTAGTGTCAGCTTTATTGCATGCCAGGCGTCTTCATCGGTGATTGCGGTCAGATACGCATCCCAACCTTTGCGCAGTGCTTCGCTAAATACGACCCCTAGCGGAACCAGTAGGAACAGAAAAGCGAAGCCCAGTGCGATAGCGATCAGCAGCGCACGTACCCAGGTTGGCTCAGAAGTGGCGGCTGGTACGTAGGGTGGCTCGATACGTGCATTCAGAGACTGCACATTCGCCGTTGCTGCGGAATTCATGTGGCCTCCTTACTGCTGCGACGGCGCATCCATGCCTGAAGCAGATTGATGGCAAGTAGCATCACAAACGATGCCGACAGCATCACGACCGCAATCGCCGTCGCACCGTTGTAGTCATATTGCTCAAGCTTGGTGATGATGAGCAGAGGCGTGATCTCGGAAACCATCGGCATGTTTCCGGCGATGAAAATCACTGAGCCGTATTCACCTAGTGCGCGCGCAAATGCGAGTGCAAAGCCAGTCAGCACCGCTGGCAGTATCGTGGGCAAGATCACGTAGGTAAACGTCTGCAATCTGCTCGCACCGAGACTGGCTGCAGCTTCTTCGAGCTCACGTTCGGCTTCTTCGAGTACGGGCTGAACGGTACGCACGACAAAGGGCAGACCGATAAATACCAGTGCGACAGCAACACCGAGTGGCGTAAAGGCGACCTTGATGCCAGTTGGCTCAAGCAGTCGGCCTATCCAGCCATTGGTCGAGTACAGCGCGGTGAGTGCGATGCCGGCGACGGCAGTCGGCAACGCAAAAGGCAGATCGACGAAGGCGTCGAGCAATTTGCGAAATGGGAAGTCATATCGCACCAGCACCCACGCGAGGATGGTGCCGAACACGGCATTGACCGCTGCGGCGACCAATGCCGCGCCAAAGCTGAGTCGGTAAGAGGCGAGCACGCGCGGCGAGCTGACCGTACCCCAAAATGCATCCCATCCCATATGGAGTGTGTTGATTACCAGCGCCGATAGCGGGATCAGCACGATCAGGGACAGATAGACGACCGTAAATCCCAGGGATAGGGAAAAGCCGGGTAGCACGCGAGTTCGGCGCGCCGAGGCGGGCAAGGGAAGGGCGACTGCGCTCATTTTTATTACTTTTATTGCTAAAGAGGGCAGATTATTAGGCACTCCGCTTATAAAGAGAACGAAGTTTTAGGCATTTCTTTAGAAGATTTTCAAATAAAGAAGCCGGCCGGCGGTGACACCGCGGGCCGGCAAAGTGGAGATGAGAAAAAGAATTACGGCTCGGACTTAGAACGCTAGCTGGTAGCGGGCGACCAGGAATTGCTCGTTTTTACCGTCGAGCGTGCCGCCTTCAAGCTGCGTGTATTCATAGTTGACGGCGAAGCGCGAAGATTCATTCAGATACCAGTTGACGCCGACGGCGGACGACTTGGCCTTCAATGCGTAGCTCGCGCCACGGAAAGCGGCTGGAAGCGCTGAATCGATCTGGTTCTCCTGATAACGCGCCAGCAGTTCTACCGCGCCCCAGCCTCCGTCGCTACCCGGACGGAACGGGCTGAATGGTTTGACGCCCTTGAAAGACGCCTCTTCTCCGGTCAGCAGCCATGATGCGGCAATCTGAAAGGCCGTATTGTCGACATTCGCCGAGGTCCCTGCCCGATCTAGCGGTTGAGACACTTGCGCATATTCAAAGATGACGCCAAGAGGGCCGTTGTAGTAATACGCCTGTGGCGACCAGCGCGTGTGATTTCCGCTGGCGACAACGCTGGAATTGTAGGTGAAGAAATTGTTGGCTTGCCCAGGCGTCTTGTAGCTGGGGAGACCTGTCGTGCCGGTACCCACAGTTCCGTTAAGCTTCCCCGTGGTGGCGGCGATACCGAAACCTAGACCTCGCCATGCACCTTCCGTGTCGTTGAAGGGTGTTGCAAATACACGGCCAGTGAATTCCTTTGCGGAGTTCACATCTTGCGTCGTCGTGTTCTCGCCGCCGTCGATCGATCCGTTAAAAACACCGACTGCATAGTTCAGTTTTTTATTCAGCACATCGCCGAACAGGCTGACACCAAGATCACGGTTCGGCAACAGGTTGTTACTGACATAGCCGCGCTCGATGAATTTAATATCAGCACCTGATTGCAAGCGTTCCAGACCAACAAAGGGTTTGAATTTACCAAATCGAATCTGATAAGCCGGGTCAAGTTTCACGTCGAGATAGGCATCGACGACGGCCGACTTGTTTTCGCCGAACTCCGGAGTAAATCTGAAGCCATATTTTCCAAAGACTGTACCTTCGAACGTCGGGCGGATGCGGCGTGCCGTAAATCCGTCGTTGGCCGTTGGGAAAGCTGTGCCACCAAAGTCGCGATAGTCGAGCTGCACCAAGCCACGCAACTTGTATTCAAACTGTCCGTCGGCTGATTTAATGCCGAATCCTTTATCGCTGGCATTCACGACCGGCGCACTCTTCTGCTTGGCGGTTGATTCTTCCGTAGCGATTTCCTGCTTACGATCGAGTATGCGCAGTTTTTGATCCAGCTCCTGAATCTGCGCTTTCAGTTTTTCAATATCGGCTTTGTCATCTGCGTGAGCAGGGAAGGCAATAGCGATGGCGCTGGCGATGAGCAGGCGTGAGAAGGGCCTGCCCAGGGGGTTGAGTCCCGGGTTCATGATGTTCCTTTCGTTTTTTGGTGTTCGGGAATCGCCGGTCAGATGACCGGCGCTCTGAGGTTTATTTAGCTAGGTAAATCTGGTCAAAGACACCGCCATCGGCGAAGTGAGTTTTTTGAGCCTTGGTCCAGCCACCGGCGACTTCATCGACAGTCAACAGCTTGACCTTAGGGAATTGCGACGCATACTTCTTCGCGACTTTTTCATTGGTCGGACGGTAGTAGTTCTGTGCTGCGATCAACTGACCTTCTTCGCTATACAGATAGTTCAGATAGGCCTCTGCCACCTTGCGCGTGCCGCGCCGATCCGCCACCTTGTCGACGACTGCCACCGGCGGTTCAGCGAGAATGCTGAGCGACGGAGCGACGATTTCTACCTTGTCGGGTCCCAGCTCTTTGATAGCCAGCAGTGCTTCGTTTTCCCAGGTAATCAGTACGTCACCGATGCCTCGCTCGATGAACGTCGTCGTGGCACCGCGAGCACCGGAATCAAGCACGGGAACGTTCTTATAAATTTTCGAAAGAAATTCCTGCGCAGTTTTCTCACTGCCGCCCGGCTGCTTCAGTGCATAACCCCAGGCCGCCAGATAGTTCCAACGAGCGCCACCAGAGGTCTTCGGGTTGGGCGTAATCACGGAGATGCCGGGTCTCGCCAGATCGTTCCAGTCCTTGATCGCCTTCGGATTGCCCTTGCGGACCAGTAATACGATGGTCGACGTGTAGGGCGCGCTATTGTTTGGCAGGCGCTTCTGCCAGTCCTTGGCAATCAGTCCTCGTTGAGCGATTTCGTCGATGTCATAGGCAAGCGCCAGCGTCACCACATCGGCAGCCAGACCATCAATCACGGCGCGCGCCTGCTTGCCGGAGCCGCCGTGCGACTGCTTGATCTTGAGGACGTCGCCGTTACTCGCTTTCCAATGCTCGGCAAATGCTTTGTTGAAGTCCTGATAGAGCTCACGTGTCGGGTCATAGGAAACGTTCAACAGGCTGACTTCAGCTGCCTTCAGCTGCAGTGCCAGTACAGCCAGTAGGGGCAGTAGTGTTCGGATTTTTTTTGAAAGCATGATTCCCACTCCTTATCGATCTAAGTGGGCGAAGCTTATGAGCATGAAAACCTTATGGGAACGAATAAGTTCGCAATTCCAAATGCGGATTTCAGATAAGGGATGCAGGTTCAGGGCTAACTCTGATCCA
Organism: uncultured Bifidobacterium sp.; assembly: GCA_964642635.1. GTDB lineage: Bacteria > Pseudomonadota > Gammaproteobacteria > Burkholderiales > Burkholderiaceae_D > Pernthalerella. The sequence goes on from CAZXRS010000019.1 coordinate 4,895, forward strand.
AGGAATTGAGCCTGAATGACCGGGTAGTTAATGCCAGGATGTCCGGCGCCATCGGCATAAAATCAGGGTTTTGAACGAAAGTGAAGGGCTCGTACCCGGGTTTCTGCCGGGTCCAAGAGCCATCTGGGAGACCTTGATGACGGATTTCACCACCGGGCTGGAGCGCCGCGAAGTCAACTATGCGCCGCTCACACCAATCGATTTCATCGCCCGCGCAGCTGATGTCTATGGCGATCGCCCGGCGATTGCGTATGGCACGACGCGCCGCACGTGGCATGAGGCCTATGCGCGTACACGTCGGCTTGCCAGCGCGCTTGCGGTACGCGGTATAACGAAGAACGACACGGTGGCCGTGCTGCTGCCCAATACACCGGAAATGGTCGAGTGCCATTTCGGTATTCCCATGAGTGGCGGAGTGCTGAATACTCTGAACACTCGGCTTGACCCGGCATCGCTGCTGTATATGCTGCGGCATGGTGAGGCCAAGGCACTTGTCGTTGATACCGAATACATGGCGTTGGTCGAAGCGATGCGTGATGCGCTTCCTGAACTGCTAATCATCGGAGTGCATGACGCACAGGCCGACACAGCCGAAGTACCGGAAACCTGGGTCAATTATGAAGACTTGATCGCAGACGGAGATCCGGAATTCGAATGGCAACCACCCACCGATGAATGGGATGCGATCGCGCTGAACTACACATCGGGAACGACGGGTGATCCTAAGGGGGTGGTCTATCACCATCGTGGCGCAACCATCAATGCAATTTCGAACATTCTTGAGTGGGACATGCCCAAGCACGCGGTCTATCTGTGGACGCTACCCATGTTTCATTGCAACGGATGGTGCTTCCCTTGGACGATTGCCGCACGCGCGGGTGTGAATGTGTGTCTACGAAAGTTCGATCCGCAGCTGGTGCTCGATCTGATCGCAAAAGAAAAAGTGACTCATTACTGCGGTGCGCCGATTGTGCAAAGCGCACTCGCGAATGCGCCCACTGAATGGCGTGACGGGATTCATCACAAGGTATCCACCATGGTCGCTGCTGCACCGCCCTCATCGGCCATGCTCGCGCAGATGGCTGAAATGGGTTTCGATATCACGCACGTCTACGGATTGACTGAGGTGTACGGCCCCGCCACCGTATGCGCGAAGCAGGAGGACTGGGCATCTAAGTCGCTGGGTGAGCAGGCGCAGATGAATGCGCGTCAGGGGGTGCGCTATCACTTGCAAAAGGCAGTCACAGTGATGAATCCCGACACCATGCAGCCGGTACCGGCCGATGGTGAAACGCTGGGCGAGATCATGTTCAAGGGGAATATCTGCATGAAGGGTTACCTCAAGAATCCGCGCGCGACCGAAGAATCATTCAAAGGCGGCTGGTTTCATACCGGCGACCTCGCAGTCATGAACCCTGATGGCTATGTGCGAATCAAGGATCGTAGCAAGGACATCATCATTTCAGGTGGAGAGAATATTTCCAGTATCGAGGTTGAGGACGCTCTATACCAGCATCCGGCAGTGATCGCTGCTGCGGTAGTTGCGGCGCCGGACGCTAAGTGGGGAGAAGTGCCATGCGCATTTATTGAAACCCGCAAAGGTGTCAACCTGACGAAAGAAGAAGTCATTACCCATTGCAAGAAGCTACTTGCTGGCTTCAAGGTGCCGAAGATTATTGTGTTCAAGGAATTGCCCAAGACTTCAACGGGGAAGATTCAGAAGTTCATGCTCCGTGAAGAAGCAGGATCGGCAAAAGCGATCGATCAATCTTAATCAGAGCAATCGGTTTATGAAAGATAGTTACATCCGATAGCGTCGGTGAACCGATACGCAAGTGATGTGACGAAGAGCGGGTAACTATTTTGGAGCCCGCCATGATACCCAGTACCCTACCATCATCAGTCCAGCCTACATTCTCTTCGCCTACCGAAGAGCCGGGAGCGGTATCGCTTCTGTATGGCCTTTATCTGATCAGCAAACTGCCTAACATGCGCAGTAAATCTTCAGAAAGAGTACCGGACCAGCCAAATCGAGCCGCAATGAGGGCACGGAGGGCAGAGTCCGAAATGAAGCTTAGCCAGTTACAGCAAACACAAGGTATTAGATTGAGGACGAGGCCGGTCGACGCAAAAGTTGAATCTTCGTCGGAAGACGAATTTTCCGAACTCGCCGATGTTGTTGCGAGTATCTCCGATGCGGGTATGAGCGCACTGAAGCAAGTAGCTGAAATTTTTGGATTTCAGTGGGGTAAAGAGATCAATCCCTATGCTCAATTTCTATCTACGTTTTCTAGGGATTTCGAAATTCATGCAACAGACGCTGCAAAAGCTGCCAGCGATCTGAGGGGCATGATTGTTATTTTTGGCGAAATACATGACGATATTCAATCGCTTCGTCTCATCGCGCATGCGACCCATTACCTGCTAGGCAAGCAATCTGAAGTAAAAGTTTTTATGGAAGGAAATGACGATGTCTTTTGTGAGGAAAGACTGTTGACATTCGCATTGGGTAAAAAAAATTGCGTTATTCTGGAAAAAGATTCCAAGTATTTCGCAAGACTTGAAAAATTTCGAGGTGATACCCTCGAAAAATCGAAGGCGTGCGCGAATGTGGTGTGCAAAGATCTAGGGTTGGAGCTTGATAAAAAACTACAGGCTAGTCCTTGGCCTAGTGATTATGCAGAATTCGTCAATAAGCACCATCACTCCCTTTCGCAGGAATCGAAGTGGCTTATTTCACCAATGATAGACGACTACAACAAAGCTAAAGTCCAATGGTCTATAGCCCTAAAAAAATATATGCCAAAACGCGACGAGCAAATGGCGTCCGGACTGCGTCAAGGTCATAATCCGAATGGAATAAATTTTTTCATGGGCGGGGCCGCCCATTCAAGAGGCATGTATAAAAATTTAGACGACTTGCCTTGTATTTCATTAATTCCACATAGCGTGATAGCCCGCTATCCTGATGTGCGTATCGTTAATACAACAGAAGATCTTAAAAAAAATGAGCTTTGATTTCGGGGAATTATTTTAATTAGAAGTCAAAAACTTTTTAAGTGGCTGAAAATCATGCATGTCAATTCCTCCAGTAACTCTACCTCCCGAATTATCTCCATAGATCAGAGTCTTGTTGGCCGGGCTTCTGGTTCATCTTCGCTGTCGCTGCATCAGTTATACGGTTGGGTAAAGATGCCGGCGATGGTTGCGAAGGCATCCAAGTATCAGATTTTGCCTGACCAGCCAGATCGCGCCGGTATGCGCGAGCGACGAAAACAAGGCGAGATGGCACTTGCCGAATTGCAGCGCAGCCGCGGTATCGAGCCAACTGAAAATCCACATACGGAGATACTGGATGCGTATGGCTATCGTCAGCTAGCAGACCTTGTCTTTGGGATGCCCGAGTTTGCCATGCGTATGCTGAACGCAATCGGTGACGTAATGACGATTCAAATCGGGCCGCCGTGCGCCGATGCGGCGCCAGTTAGGGGCGGAAAATCAGTAATTTGCGAAAATCCTTCGTTGGCGAATTTCGTAAAAAAATATTCTCGCGACTTTGAGATCTGGCTGAGTCCGGCCGCAAAAACCGCCGTTGATATGAGGGGAATGATATTTGTCATCGGTGAGCATCATTTCAATGAAAGAATACAAGTACAAGTTAATTCAGTGATGCATTGGTTTCGGAATATTCGTACGACAAAAATATTTCTCGAAGGTGGTGTAGAGGGGGATTGCGAATGGAGGATGTCCGAGTTCGGATTGTCAACCCATGAGTGCCATTCGCTTGAGGTTGACTCCCCAAGTTTTGCGAGGATAGCTGGCTCTATGATCGAATTTCATCAAAAGCTAGAGCGGGTCATTAATTTTATGCTGCGTCATGTGCCTTCTGCGATGGCTGACAAGCAGGAGCTAACTCATACGGAGCAGCTGGCCGAATTTATGATGAAGCATCAATATAATGTACCTTTAGGAAGAGCCGCCGAATACAATCGTCTGGCGATCGAGGTAAAAGAAGCGGAGGATGCATTAGAGGCTTTAGGTGAGGTTCATGATCCTCAAAGAGAAAAGTGGATGAGCAGTCTACTACGTCGTGAAAGAAGTCTGGCAGCACCCAATGTTGCGGTGGTGGGGGCTGGTCATGGCAACCCCCTAGTGGCCGAGTTATCCGACTTGCCGTGCGTGTATTTGATTCCGAAATCGATAGTCAAGGAGCATCCGGAAACAGTATTTACGATGCTGCCAAAAGACGAACTCTGAACCGTTTTTGCGAAGTCATACTCATTTGTCACGGGGATGCATTGAGCGATTTTTCAGAGATATGACCGATAGGTGATAGAGCTATCTTTCTGGCGCCGAGGTCTGTTTGATCAATTGCTTCGGTACCGACAGCGTGAGCACAGCACCTACCACCATCGCCGACGCCAATAGGTAGACACCCGCATCAGTCGAACCTGTTGCATCCTTCAGCCATCCCACTGCATAGGGGCTGGCGAAGCCTGCGAGATTGCCGAGGGAATTGATCAAGGCAATTCCTGCTGCTGCGCCGGTACCCGCAAGGAAAGCCGTCGGTAGACTCCAGAACAGCGGCAGGGTGGTCAGGATGCCGGACAGGCCCAGAGTCAGTGCCCCGATCGCCAGCGGCGCGTCATTCGAGAGGATGACCGCCAATGCGAGTCCGAGTCCACCGAGCAGGCCGGGAATCGCGACGTGCCATCGACGTTCCTGCATCCTGTCTGCGCTCTTCGCCACCAGCAGCATCACAACGACTGCCACGCCATAAGGGATCACTGAGATCATCCCGATATCAAAGGTATCGGTATAACCCATGGTCTTGATAATGGTCGGCAGATAGAAAGACATACCGTACAAACCCATGACATAGCTGAAGTAAATCGCCGCGCACAGCCACACGCGGCCTGAGCCCAGCACGCGGAATAGCGAATAGGCTTCCTTGTGCTGCGCATCGTTCGCAATGTTCGTCGCGAGCATCTGGCGTTCTTCTTCTGATAGCCACTTTGCATCGCTGATGCGGTCATCCAGTACCAAGATCACCACGAGTCCGAGTGCTACCGATGGTAGTCCTTCGAGCAGGAACATCCACTGCCAGCCTTGCCATCCCATGAAACCATCGACGTATTTCATGATCGCGCCGGACAAGGGACCGCCGATCACGCCGGCGCCGGCCACGCCGGTCATGAACAGCGAGGTGATACGGCCGCGTCGATGTGATGGATACCAGTAGGTCAGATAGAGAATGATGCCGGGGAAGAAGCCGGCCTCGGCCGCGCCTAGCAGGAAGCGCATCACATAGAACATCGTCGGCGTCGTCACGAACATCATGGCTGACGACAAAATGCCCCAGGTGATCATGATGCGGCCTATCCAGACTCGCGCGCCAATCTTGTGCAGGATGATGTTGCTCGGCACTTCAAAGAGGAAGTAGCCAATGAAGAAGATGCCGGCACCGAGGCCATAGATGGTGTCAGAGAAACCGAGCTGCTCCATCATCTGCAGCTTCGCGAAACCGACATTCACGCGGTCAAGATAAGCGACGATATAGCAGAGCAGCAGCAGGGGCATGAGTCGCCAGGTAACCCGGCGATAGGTAGCATCTTCAGACGAATGCTGCGAGTTGGCGCTGGCGGCGGCTTGCATGGAGTTCTCCGGTATTTTTTTATTCGCCCGCGCGGAGCGTGCGGAGATTGTAGCTGAAGGCTGGCAGGCATCCGTTTCAGGTGGGTGCGCTGGGACTTTGCCCTATAATTCTCACCTTCTCTTCTTTGTATACCTCCGGACCAGATCTCATGCGAGTCTTCAATTTCAGCGCCGGCCCTGCGGTGCTGCCCGAACCGGTATTGCGGCGTGCCGCTGATGAGATGCTCGACTGGCATGGCAGTGGTATGTCGGTGATGGAGATGAGCCATCGGGGTAAGGAATTCATCAGCATCGCCACCAAGGCAGAGGCCGATTTCCGTACCTTGCTAAAAATTCCAGCGAACTACAAGGTGCTGTTCCTGCAGGGTGGCGCCCTGGCCATGAATGCGCTGATCCCGATGAATCTGCTGGGTTCGAAAACCTCGGCGGATTATGTGAACACTGGCGAGTGGTCGAAAAAATCGATACAAGAAGCGCAGAAATACTGCCGCGCCAATGTGATCGCCTCGTCTGAAGATAAGAAGTTTAGCTATGTGCCACCGCAATCCTCATGGATACCAGATCCCAATGCGGCTTATCTTCATATTTGTACTAACGAGACGATTGGTGGTGTCGAGTATTTCTGGGTACCTGAGGTCGGTGATGTGCCACTGGTGGCCGATATGTCTTCGCATATATTGTCGCGGCCAATTGATGTGTCGAAGTACGGTGTCATCTATGGTGGAGCGCAAAAGAACATCGGTCCTGCCGGGCTCACTTTTGCGATCGTGCGTGATGATCTGCTTGATCGGGCGCTACCGATAACGCCCTCGGTATTCCATTGGAAGGAACAGGCCGCTGCAGATTCCATGCTAAATACGCCGCCGACGTACGGCATGTATATCGCTGGGCTGGTTTTTGAATGGCTGTTGGCGCAGGGCGGTTTGGTGGCAATGGAGCAGCAGAACATCGCGAAAGCCAAGCTGCTGTATGACTGTCTCGACTCCAGCGATTTCTATTCGAGCCCGGTCGACCCGGCCTGCCGTTCGCGTATGAACGTGCCGTTCTTCCTGCGTGACGAGTCCCTGAACGAAGTATTTTTGAAGAGTGCGCAAGCCAATGGCTTATTGCAACTGAAAGGACATCGTGTGGTGGGTGGCATGCGCGCATCGATCTACAACGCGATGCCGATGCAAGGAGTGCAGGCGCTGGTCGATTTCATGAAAGAATTCGAGCGCTCGCACGGATAAAGCTATCCCACTAGCGTTTTCCGCATCTGCGGAATTATTCCGTGCCGCTCGAAGTCCAATCCGGAGTTATTGACTGTCCGAACGACAACTCCGGAGTCTTTATGCAGCCAGCCTATCCGCATTCATCGACGTCCGTCGCCGAACTTAGTCTGCACGAGCGTCAGCGGCGCGACCTTCTACAACTTCTTGAGCCCGTGGGGCGACAGCCTGTCGCCGAGCTGGCAGACATGTCCGATGCCGAGCGTTGCAAATGGCTGTTCTGGAACCTGCACGAAAATCTCGATGAAATACGGCCGATGGAGCCGACGCTTCAGGCGCGGGTGACCAGCCTGCAGTACACCGTGATTGATGGCTCAATGCTATCGGGTAATGCGTTGATGGAGAAGCGACTTGATTTGGCCTGCAACTGGACGCTACAGCTAAGCTATCCGAGCTATCCAGAGGAGATCAATCACGTGATCGGCGACGGCTGGATCAATCTGTTCGTCGCACAGGAGCCGCCTTCCTATCTGACCGTTGCGAATGGACAGAAAGCCTATCTCGACGCCGACCACACGAGCTATTCGAACCAACTTTATCTGGAAGGCTGGATCACCGACGGCGTATGGCAGGAAATGCGCCACCACCTCGGCAATCCGAATCCGACTTGCCGAACCGATGTGGTGTTACTCGACAATATGATGTTTCCGGTAAAGAGTGGATTTGATTTCGTGTCCGGACCGCCCGGCGCGATTGGCGTGGTCAACATGGAGTTTCGTGCGTTCTCGCATCCTACAGAGCGTCGTATCAGTCGGCGCGGCGAACCACGGCCTCGTGGATAAATCGATGAAGATCACGATGCATCGCGCACCTGTACCATCGCCGGATGATGAACCGTTTCCGGAAGACGTGCCGCAACCAGCCCCGCAGGACGATCCGGTACCGGATCCTTATCCGGAAGTAGCTGCGTTTTCTCGTTCACGCACTCGCTGAACGCGACGCAGATACCAGAACAGTGCGGCTGCAACAAGACCCAGGCTAAAACTATTGCCGAACCAGAAGCCTGCGGCGCCCTGCAGCATTGCCGGTGTAATGCCCAGCACGTCGAAGCCGAGCAGATAACCGCCACCCAGACCGACGCCCCAAAGCGCGATCGCATACATGAGGGTAGGAACGGTCGCTACCTTATATGCACGCAGCACGAACGCAGTGCCAACCTGCATTGCATCGAATAGTTGATAGAAAGCGATGAAGAAGAACAACGGCATCGCTGCCGCCGCTACGCGCAAGTCCGGCGTGTACAGCAAGATAATCCATTCGCGTGCGAACCAGACGATGATGCCGATGGCTACTGCCAGCATGATGCCAAGTCTGACACCGGCATTGCCAGCGTGGCGCGCGGCAACCAATCTCCCTGCGCCAATCTCTTGCGCGACCAATGTGCCGGTCGCATTTGCGATTGACAGCGGCAACATGTACAGCACCGTGCCGAAGTTACCCGTGATCTGGTGCGCAGCCAGCGTGTTGCTGCCTAGGCGCGCAATGAAGAGCGCCATGAAAGTAAATGCAGTGACTTCGATCAGATAGGAAAGGCCCATCGGTACGCCCAGTTTCAGCAGCGCCGCTTGCGCCGGCCATGCCGGTCTGCCGAACCCGTGACCCAGAATACCGAATGCGTGATACGACGCGTCGCTTCGTACGATCAACCAGCCCGCCAGCAGTGCGAGCCATGCGGTAATGCCGGTGGCAATCGCTGCACCAGGAGCGCCCATGGCAGGCAGGCCGAGGCCACCGAAGATAAACAAAGCATTCAGTGGCAACTTCAGTAGCAGTATCGAGGCAACTTGTATCAGCATCACCATGCGTGGCCGTGAGATCGCATTATTAAGCGAGGCATACACTCTAAATCCCAGCGTCGCAGGCAGCGCGGGTGCGAGCAGCGCCAGGTATTCGCGCACCTTGTCATCGAGTTCTGGCGGTGCTTCGGCGATGTCGAGCAGAAAGGACGGATGCAGCAGTAATGCGCTGCCGATCGCGGACAGGAAAATCGCCAGCCACAAACCTTGCCGGACTTCATCGCCGATCGCGCTGAATTTTTTTGCGCCGTAGAGCTGAGCGATGATGGGCGACAGTGCTTGCATCACGCCGGACAGGCCGACGAAGATGCTGACGTACACCGATGCACCCAAACCGAGTGATGCCAGATCAATCGCGGAGTAGCGAGCGGTCATCATGGTGTCCGCTACGCCATTCATGATGACGGCCAGTTGTCCGACCAGGATAGGCCATGCGAGCGTCGCGACCCGCGAGGTGAACGAAGAGACGGCGCTTGCTTCGTCGCGCAGGCTCATTGTTTATTTTGCTTGAACAGACGGAAGAACTCGTGCCTGTCAGCTGCGCGGCGACCCTGCCATAACAGCGTCAAGCCATCGCCCACTTTTTTCATTTGCGCGCCTTTGCGCAGCAGGCCATCATCTTGTACCAGTAAGAATTCACAGTGATCGTTTTCGTCACGTCCGAAGTTCACCGGTCCGAGATAAGCAAAGGACGCACGCTGCGCAGGACCCACACCGTCAGTGGCGACGCAGTGGTAGTTCCTCGGCAGTTTGCTGCCGAGCTCTTTCGCGACGGGTGCATAGCTCTGGCTGTAATTCAGCCAAGGCAACCACAAGGTCATCAGCAGCGCCCAGCACAGCACCAGGCCGCCGGTCGACAATACGACCGCGCGCCACAACACCGGTGGTCGCCGGCCTAGCCGCCATTGCAGCAGCAGTAGCCAGCCTGCACTGGCCGCGAGCGCCACTGCCAGTGCGAACAGATTGAATTCGGGTTGAAAGCCCGGCGCATGCCGGAATGCTCCGCGTGCGAGACCGGCGGGCCAGCCGGTCTGCTTCGCTATCCATCCTAACCAGATGAAGATAGCGATGGCCGATAGTGTCATCACCGAGAACCAGTCGATCGCATTGATCGCGCCTCGCTTGAGTGTTGGCAGACCGAAGGTCGCGAGTATCGCCAGCGGCGGCAGCAAGGCCAGCAGTTCATGGTCGGTAACGCCTGGCGTGAACATCGATAGCAACGTCAGTAGCACAAGCACGCAGACCGGCAAGAGTATGTGCAGAGTCATTTGTGAGCGCCATGCATAGACGGCCCACACCGCAATCGGCCAGGCTGGCCAAGCGAACCAGGCGAGCGATTTGAGCAGTGAACCCAGATCTTTGAAACCGGGCGTCATGAGCTGAGTCCAGGCGACGGGCATCGCTGTGTTGGCGTCAAGCGGCAGCAGCAAGTGCCGCGCGAGTAGCCATGCGCAAGGGAGTGCGAGACCCACCGGCAGTGACACCAGCAGTAGCCTGCCAAGTGTCGACCGGTCGTGCAGCGCTGCGACGCCGAGTATCGCCAGCCCGATGACGACAGGGGTTAGCCAGTCATGGGTCAGCGCCAGCAGGCCCGAGGACAGGCCCAAGCCCACCGCAGCGCGCAGGCGCGGGCGGTCGAACAGGCTGGCTGCGCCGTAGAGCACGGTAGCAACGAGCGATACAAATAGCGCGGGCGAAGCGGTCTCATGGCTGCGCAGTAGCAGGCCGAGTGAGGCGACATAAATCAGCAGTGCGCCGTCGGCCAGCGTGCGGCCGTAGTCGATCGCGGCAGGTTGACCACCAAAGGCGAGTTTCAGCGGCTGCGCTTCGCCACGCCGTCCGAGCACGAACGCGGTACGCCATACCGCCAGAGCACCTATCGCGAAGAACACCAGGATGGAAAGTCGGGCAGCCAGCGCATCGCCGGCAATCCAACCGAACAGCTTGATCAGTAGAGCGCCTACCCAGAAGGTCAGTGGCGCTTCGCCGGGCATGGCCAGGCCGACGATATTGGGCGACAGCCAGTCAATCATGGACCCATGCGCCATGGTCCACATGATGCCAAAGCCAGAGGCATCGTCGACCTTCCAAGGATCGCGCCGGAGGATGCCCGGCAGGATGTACAGCAGGCACAGCGCAACCAGTCCCCAGCGCGGCAAGGCGAGGGTGGCTGCGGCAGGCAGGCGTACGGGTTTCATCCGGGAGAGGTCAGAGGAGTGGGGTCAGTGAAGGCGACATTTTGCCGCAAACATAACAAAAATGCCGCACGGGGCGGCATTTTTGATGAGGCGAAGCGAGAATTTACTCGCCTGCAGCCTTGGTCTTCGAGCCGACCTTGCCGAACTTCTGGCGGAACTTGTCGACGCGACCGGCGGTATCGACGATCTTGTGCTTGCCCGTGTAGAACGGGTGCGACTCGGACGACACTTCGATTTTCACCAGCGGGTAATCCTTACCTTCGAACTTGATGGTTTCCTTGGTCTGGATGGTAGAGCGGGTGACGAATTTGAAGTCGCACGACAGGTCATGCACAACAATCTCGCGGTATTCCGGGTGGATGCCTTCTTTCATTTCAGTCTCACTATCGTTGGGTAGCCAATCGCCACTTCGTCGGTCCGTATTGCTTCTTGACCCGGTTGACGTTCACTTGCCCGGTTAAGGGAACTACAGATTGTACATTTAAATCAATGGCTTGCGCAAGTTGAATGGTGGGTCCCAGCGTCCGCTGGGACGACGAATCTGCGGTGCTGGCTGAAACTCTGTCGTCCCAGCGAAAGCTGGGACCCAAGGTTTTGCAGCTGAAGAAGCTATCAAGACCCCCCGCGCCGCATCATGTCGAAGAATTCCGCGTTGGTCTTGGTCGCCTTCATCTTGTCA
>CAZXRS010000020.1:0-16487 GCA_964642635.1 uncultured Bifidobacterium sp.
GCTCGCGATGTGCTCATCATGCTGATGTATGGAGCCATTGCATTTTATGTGGCGACGGTGCTAACGCGTAGGCGCTTGCTGAAATGATGCAGGGGTGGCGATGAAGGATGAACAAATACTGATGGTAATGTCGAACGCGCCGGACCACACAGCTGCACATAGCCTCGCGCGTGCATTGGTCGATGCAAAGCTTGCGGCGTGTGTGAACATCTTGCCCGGTGTGCGTTCCATCTATCGCTGGCAAAGCCGCATAGAAGAAGCGACCGAGGCGACGCTGCTGATCAAGACCACACGAGACCTCTACCCAAAGCTACAGCAGGCGCTGGTAGCAGCGCATCCGTATGACTTACCTGAAGTAGTCGCTTGGCCGCTGAGCGAGGGCTATGCACCCTATCTGCAGTGGGTTAGCACAGAAACGATGCCGGACACCCATGCATAAGATGCTGTCCATTGTAAAAAAGATTCTACTCATTGCCTCGCTGCTACCCAGCATCTACGGTGCACAGGCCAGTGACTTTCTGCCGCCCGAGCAAGCCTTCGCGTTTAGTGCACGTATGGCAGATGCCACCACCGTCGAGGTGCAATTTGTCATCGCTGATGGCTACTACCTCTATCGCGACAAATTTCTAATTGCCGCTGAAGGCGCGACTCTGGGGCAGCCTGACATCCCGCGCGGCAAGATCAAGTTTGATCCAAATTTTGAAAAGAATGTCGAAACCTTCCGACACCAACTACGCCTGAAAATCCCCGTGCAGGCAGCAGGTCCATTCACATTAAAAATTACTAGCCAAGGCTGCTCGGACCAAGGCTTGTGCTATCCGCCTATGCAGTCGGTATCCCGGCTTTCAAGTTCAGGCAGCGACGCTACCGAAGAAAAGGCCGTCAACGAAAACGACATGGGTCGGATCGAGGCTTCACTTGCCAGTGGTCGTCTTACGATCATCTTGCCGCTCTTTCTTCTGCTTGGTCTCGGCCTGTCCTTTACGCCCTGCGTACTTCCGATGGTGCCCATTCTGTCGTTCATCATCGCGGGTGAGGGCGCGCAGACCAGTCGCAGACGTGGTCTGCTGCTTTCTATTGCGTATTCACTTGGCATGGCGCTGGTCTATACGGCACTCGGTATTGCTGCTGGCCTGATTGGTGAGGGTTTGTCTGCAACGCTGCAGAGTCCCCCGATTCTCGTCGCCTTTGCAATCCTGATGGCAGTGATGGCACTGTCCATGTTCGATATCTATCAGCTACAAGTGCCAGCATCTATTCAGCTTGCGTTGACACGATTGTCAGAGCGACAGCGTGGAGGCAAGCTGCTTGGCGTCTTCGCGATGGGTGCAATCTCTGCATTAATCGTCGGGCCGTGTGTGGCTGCACCTCTGGCCGGGGCGTTGGTCTACATCAGCCAGACCCGAAACGTGTTCATCGGTGGCAGCGCCTTGTTCGCGATGGCAGTCGGTATGAGTGTACCGCTGCTACTGGTGGGCGTATCAGCCGGCTCATTGTTGCCACGTGCGGGCGCATGGATGCAGACCGTAAAGCAGTTTTTTGGTGTACTGATGCTGGCGCTTGCATTGTGGATGGTGTCGTCGCTAATACCCGGCTGGTTACTGATGCTGGGCTGGGGTGCGCTTGGTGCAAGCTACGGTCTATTCCTGACACGCGCCACAGCATTAGGATGGCGTGCGCGCATCGCGGGCGCCTTATTTGTCGTGCTGGGTGCAGTGCAATTAGTGGGCGCCGCCACGGGCGCTCGTGATCCATGGTCGCCTTTAGCGCATCTCCATGGGAAGAAGCATTATGAAACGGAATTTACGCGTATACACAGCCTCGAAGAGCTTGATACCGTACTCGCCAACACCCGAGGACGGCGGGTCATGCTGGACGTCTACGCTGATTGGTGCGTCTCGTGTATCGAAATGGAAAAGCTGACCTTCACCGATCCCTCCGTCAAGACGAAGCTCGATCAGATGCTGCTGCTACAAGCCGATGTCACAGCCAACAACCCGAGTGATAAGGCGCTGCTCAAACGCTTCGGGCTGTTCGGCCCGCCAGGCATTGTGTTTTTTGATGCCAGCGGTGTAGAGATCAAAGGCTCACGTGTGATCGGCTACCAGCCACCAGCACAATTTCTAGCATCATTGCAAAAAATAGAATGAAGTCTTATCAAGTCTCGCTATTTACAAAGAGCGATAATGTCTTTGATACTTTATTCGCAAACCACTATCTTCATTAGTGATTTACATTATTCAACGTAGGAGACTGACACCATGGCATTGCATCTCGGCGACACCGCACCCGATTTCGAGCAAGATTCTTCAATTGGACACATCCGTTTTCATGATTGGGCAGGTGACTCCTGGGTTGTGCTGTTCTCGCATCCGGCCGACTTTACGCCGGTCTGCACGACGGAACTTGGTCTCACCGCTAAGCTGAAGCCCGAATTCGACAAGCGCAAGGTGAAAGCGATTGCGCTGTCGGTCGATCCGGCTGAGCAGCACCAGAAATGGATTAAGGACATCGAAGAAACGCAGAAGACCGTCGTTGGTTTCCCGATCATTGCTGATGCCGACAAAAAAGTCTCGGCGCTCTATGACATGATTCATCCGAACCAGTCTGAAACAGCGACCGTGCGCTCGCTGTTCATCATCGACCCGAAGAAAAAAGTCAGACTGATGATTACCTATCCGATGAGCACCGGTCGCAATTTCGACGAAGTATTGCGCGTGATCGACGCGCTGCAACTCACCGACGGTTACACCGTTGCGACGCCGGGTAACTGGAAGGACGGCGATGATGTGATCATTCCGCTGTCTGTGCAGGATGAAGCAGTGATTAAGCAGAAATATCCCAAGGGATTCAAGGCGCCGAAGCCCTACCTGCGAATCACACCGCAGCCAAACAAGTAATCAAGACAAGTAACAACCAAAAAGCCCGCCGATGCGGGCTTTTTATTCGGTGGGCAATTCCGGAAGAATGACTTCTTTGGGAAGGGTGGGTGCCGCTGGCGGTTTTGTGGGTATCAGCGAATTACTTGCATCGACAAAGCGGACTTGCTTTTGCACTGGCAAACGAAGTGCCGCCTTATCGAAGATTTGGAAGCCGTCGACACCAAAGAACTCTTTCGATGAGGATTGGATGTTGCCCTTCACCTGCGCCGTCATCATGTCCCGAAGGCGTTGCTTCTTTTGATCAGAAATTTTTAGCTTTGAGATGGCTTGTGTGATCAAGGATTTCGCTTTTTTCGCACCGGCTTGTAACTCGCCAGATCGGTCTTCGCGAATTTGCTCCGGAGTGACCCGGGAAAACACTCTTGCCCTGCCTTTGAGACCATCCGGTGTGACGAAAGTCTCTTTCTTTGCCACGATCACATCGTAAACACCATGTAGCCCGTCGGTGTTTGCGTTGCCGATATTCGGATGGGCGACTGTGGAATGAGAAATAGGTCTGTTCACGGTCAGTCACTCCTTGCAACGCGGGATTTAAGCGGGAATTGGTCAGCTTCCTTTCGGCATCTGTGTCGATTATCGAAAATTAGTTCGAATTCGTTGGGTTTGTGCGACTTACTTCTGAGCAATCAGTCGCGCGATATCTCGTGCAAAGTAAGTCAGCACACCATCTGCGCCCGCGCGTTTGAACGAGAGCATCGCTTCCATCATGGTCTTGTCATGATCCAGCCAGCCGTTCTGCGAGGCTGCCTTAATCATCGCGTACTCGCCACTGACCTGATAGGCGAAGGTAGGTACCTTGAACTCGTCTTTCACTCTGCGCACGATATCCAGATAAGGCATACCAGGCTTCACCATCACCATGTCTGCGCCCTCGGCCAGATCAAGCGCCACCTCACGCAGCGCTTCGTCGCTGTTACCCGGATCCATCTGATAGGTCGCCTTGCTGCCCTTGCCGAGATTCGCTGCCGAACCGACCGCGTCGCGGAATGGGCCATAAAAGGCCGATGCGTACTTCGCGGAATACGCCAAGATGCGTGTGTAGATATGGCCGTTGGCCTCGAGCGCCGAGCGGATAGCGCCAATACGGCCATCCATCATGTCCGATGGCGCGACGATATCAACGCCAGCGGCCGCCTGCACCAAAGCCTGCCTCACTAGTAGCGCCGACGTCTCATCATTGAGCACATAGCCGTCATCGTTAAGGACGCCATCTTGTCCGTGGCTGGTGTAGGGATCAAGCGCCACATCGGTCAAGATGCCAAGTTCGGGACAGCGATCTTTTAAGGCGCGCACCGCGCGCGGCACCAGGCCTTCCGGATTAGTCGCCTCTATACCATCAGGGGTTTTCAGCGAAGCATCGATCACCGGGAATAGCGCGAGCACTGGAATGCCTAGCGACACGCATTCTTCTGCGATGGGCAGGAGCAAATCTACCGACACCCGCTCGACACCCGGCATCGACGGCACAGCCTCGCGACGGTTTTTCCCGTCGAGGATAAATACCGGATAGATCAGATCAGCAGCGGTGACCACGTTCTCGCGCATCATGGCGCGCGAGAACGCATCCTTGCGCATGCGACGCATGCGAATAGCAGGAAACTTGGACAGGGAATCGATCGTCATGGGCATCTCAATAATTCTTGTCAAGGTTATAGAAAGCAATACAAGTCGTCGGCGACCTGCTGAACTTTTGGCCTTACCGTCTCTCAGACAAACGGGTGATTGCTCACCTCCCGCTTCTCCTCCCTGAGCGGGGCTGGCTCGTTTGAAGGCGAGGCAGCGTTGAACCCTGGAGAGCTTCCCCTTTCTCCAGGGTTTTTTTATTCATCATTAATCTCATCTGCATCAGGCAGAGCGAGTCCCAGCAGCGACTGTATCTTTTGGTCGGCCTCTTCAAGGCCGGTCCGCTTCAGCGCAGAGAACAGTTGAACCGAGAATGGCAGAGGCTGGCCGGATTCGTCAACATAGCTGCCTAGTATCGAGCGCGCCAGTCGCATCGCGTCGGCCTGTTCGCTGCGGTTCAGCTTGTCGGCCTTGCTGAGCAGGCAATGAATGGGCTTGCCGGTCGGTGCGAACCACTCGAGCATTTCGGTGTCGAGCTCGGTGAACGGGCGCCGCGCATCCATAATCAGCACCAGCGCGACGAGCTGCTCGCGCACCTGCACATACTGGCCCAGCAGCAGCTGCCAGTGATCCTTCGCCGACCCCGACACTTCTGCATAACCATAGCCCGGCAAATCAACCAGAAATGACCTGATCTCTTCTGTTCGCGTCGCGTCCTTGCGATGCTGGCCGACATGGGCGCCACCGATCGAGAAAAAATTGATGTGCTGCGTGCGACCCGGCGTCTTGGAGGCAAATGCGAGCTTTTTCTGGTTGCAGAGCAGGTTGATCGCGGTGGATTTGCCGGCGTTTGAGCGTCCGGCGAAGGCGATTTCCGGCACTTGATATTTTGGCAAATCCTGCAGCCGGTTGACGGTCGTGAAGAAGCGGGCTTGCCAGAGGACGGACATGGGTGATCAGAGCGGGGATAAGGGGGATTCGGCCAGCAAGGGCAGGGCTTCAACTCCTCATTGTAGTACAATGATTGGCTATATTTCGCTATAAACCAAACCAATCAATCCCCGGGTGTTTGAATGAATCGTGCTATTTCGTCATTCGTGAAATTCGTCTCCATCGCGCTACTGGCCTCAGCCGCTACCGCCTTCGCTGAAGGGCAGAAAACTCCAGCGGCCGCTGATCCTGCCAAGGGTGCCGCCTTGTACACCACGGGCGATGCAGCGCGCGGCATCATGGCCTGTGTCGCCTGCCATGGCGCAGAAGGTAACTCAGCGATCACGCAGAACCCGAAATTGGCCGGTCAGCATCAGGCTTACCTGAAGAAGCAGCTGCATGAGTTCCAGGGTCCGACCCGCAACAATGCGGTGATGACAATGATCGCCAAGGCTCTGTCCGAAGACGACATCAACAATTTGGCGGCGTATCTATCCACCCAAAAGCAGACACCGGGGGAAGCAGTGAGCAAAGATACGCTGGAGTGGGGTAAGAAAATTTTCCGTGCTGGTATCGCCGAGAAGAACGTTCCGGCCTGTGCAGGTTGCCATAGCCCGAACGGTGCAGGCATTCCGGCCCAGTATCCACGCATCGCTGGTCAGCACCAGGACTATGCAGTCGCGCAATTGACCAACTTCCGTACCGGCGCGCGTACGAACTCAGCGCAGATGACGGCCATCGGTAAGCGCTTGTCGGATGAAGAGATGAAGGCTGTCGCTGATTACGTCGCCGGTCTGCGATAAAAATTCTCTTCCGAAAAAATACTATCGACGGAAGCGATAACAACTGACTTGGGGGTGGCGATGTGCCGCCCCTTTTTTGTTTGTCGACCCAAATGAATAATCTGGAAAATAGCGAGATGCTCACGGATGCTGGTCAGGGCGCGGGGATGGTCTCACGTACGTCCTCCGGCGCGGAACTGATTGAGCTGGTGTCATCGATGCGATTCGCGATCAGCCTGCTCACCGTGATCGCTATCGCTTCGGTCATTGGCACGGTAGTGCTGCAAAATGAACCCGCACCCAACTATGTGAATCAGTTCGGGCCATTCTGGTTCGCCGTGTTCGAGCGCTTTTCGATTTACTCGGTGTACTCAGCCTGGTGGTTCCTTGTCATCATGGCCTTCTTAGTCGTGTCGACGTCGCTGTGCATCGTGCGTAATGCGCCGAAGATGCTGGCCGATATGAAGAGCTGGCGGGAAAACGTGCGCGAGCAGTCCCTGCGTAATTTCCATCACCATACCGAGTGGACCAGTGGTGATAGCGTGGAGACGGTCGCACAGCAAGTGGCACGGCGAGTGGCTGCGGCGGGTTATCAGGTAAAGCTGGTGGCCAAGGATGGCGCTACGCTACTCACTGCAAAACAGGGTGCGGCTAACAAGCTGGGTTATATCTTCGCGCACTCGGCCATTGTGATTATTTGTATCGGAGGTCTGCTCGATTCGAGTCTGCCGATCCGCGCGCAGCAATGGCTGCTTGGCAAGGAGCCGTTCAAGGGTAATGCGGTGATCTCCGAGATCCCCGACAAGCACAGACTCGGTATAGGCAATATCACCTTCCGCGGCAACACACTGATACCTGAAGGTCAGACCAGTGACACCACGATTCTGCAGGCCGGCGAGGGGGTCCTGATCCAGGATCTGCCGTTCACGCTTCAGCTTGAAAAATTCATCGTCGATTTCTATTCGACCGGCATGCCGAAGCTATTCGCAAGCAATGTCATTGTCACGGACAAGGAAACCGGCAAGCGTTTTCCTGCAACGATCAAGGTTAACGAGCCGCTGATCTACAAGGGACTCGCGGTTTACCAATCCAGCTTCGAGGATGGTGGCAGTCGTCTGCGTCTGGTGGGCTATCCGATGGCGGGAGGCAGCTTTGTGCCGTTTAAAGTTGATGGTGAAGTGGGTAAGGCGTCGAAATTAGCCGGCGGCGAAGACGAGTACCTCATCGAATGGTCGGGCTTCCGTCCGTTTAATGTCGAGAACATGTCCGGCGATGCACGCGCGGTGAAGCAACCAAAGGGCCTGGATCAGCATCTCGGTTCGGCGGCTAATCCGAATAAGAGTAAAGACTTGAAAAACGTCGGTCCAAGCGTGCAATACAAGCTGCGTGACAAAAATGGGCAGGCGCGCGAGTTTAGCAACTACATGCTGCCGGTGAAGATTGATGGCGCTGAGTTTTTCCTCGCAGGCGTGCGCGATAATCCTTCAGAAGGTTTTCGCTACCTCCGCATCCCAGCGGACGCCAGTGGTAGCGTCGATGAATGGATGCGGCTACGCGCTGCGCTTCTGGATCAGACACTGCGTGAGAAAGCTGCACGCCGCTATGCGGCCAACGTGCCGCTGGGCGCGAACGCAACATCACAGTTGCGCGAACAATTGCAGGCATCCGCACTGCGTGGACTCACGGTATTTGCCGGCAATGAGCAAGCCTCGGGATACATCGCCGTCGCTCGCTTCATCGAGCGTCTACCCAAAGAGCAGCAGGAAAAGACCGCCGATATCTTCATGAAGATACTCAACGGCGCGATGTGGGAGTTGTGGCAGGCGTCGCATGAAAAAGCCGGCCTGCCTCCCGTTACCATGAACGAAGCCAATGGCCGCTTCTTGCAGCTGGCGACCGATGCGCTGGCTGATTCTTTCTTCTACGGCGCGCCTGTGTACCTGCAGCTTAAAAGTTTCGACGAGGTGAAGGCTTCCGTCTTTCAGGTGACGCGTTCGCCAGGTAAGAACGTGGTCTATCTTGGCTGCCTTCTGCTGGTGCTGGGTGTATTCTCAATGATCTATATCCGCGAGCGCCGATTGTGGATCTGGATACGTCCGGATTCTCAGGGTGGTACACATGCCCTGATGGCCATGAGCGCGCAGCGCCGTAGCCTAGATTTCGATAAGGAATTCGAGGTTCTGAAGTCGCAGCTTCCGGCGATATGATCGGTTGAATCCGCCTCCGGCAAGCATCGGAGCGCTGCACTATACTTTGCGTCGCGCCGCTTGGTCGCGCGACGCCCGGAGACAGATGATGGAACTCACAGATAACCCCACCTATACCGAGCCCGCTGGCCTGTTCAAGGGTCGTAGCGTACTTGACTGGATCTTCGCCGTACTAATGCTGGCAGGCGCCTTGTTCGCGCTGAATCGCTACGGCGAGTTCATGGATATCTACGAAAAAGGCATCCTGCTCGCAGCGGTACCGACCTTCACCGGTCTGGCATGGTTTTGGCGATCGGCGCGTACGCTGATTGTATTGATCGCTGCGCTGTCACTATCAGGCATCGCTTTTTATGCCGGTAATCTCGACGCCGCCCAGAGTCGCTTCGTACTGAAATATCTGTTGTCCAGTCAGTCCGCGATTTTGTGGATGAGCACCTTGTTCTTCCTGTCCACGCTGTTCTACTGGGGCGGTCTGATCGCGCGCTCGGATTTTGGTGGCGCGGTTGGTAGCACCTTGTGCTGGGCAGCGATCCTGATGGGCTTTACTGGCATGATGGTTCGCTGGTACGAGTCGTATCTGCTGGGCGCTGATATCGGTCATATTCCGGTATCCAACCTGTACGAAGTCTTCATATTGTTCTGCCTGATCACGGCGCTGTTTCTGACGTTCTATGAACAGAAATACGAGACGCGTGCATTCAGCGCCTTCGTGATGCTAATCATTTCTGCAGCCGTCGGCTTCCTGCTCTGGTACATGGTTAGCCGCAGTGCGCAGGAAATCCAGCCGCTGGTGCCGGCGCTGCAGAGCTGGTGGATGAAGATTCATGTACCCGCCAACTTCATCGGTTACGGCACCTTCGCGCTGGCTGCGATGGTTGGCGTCGCCTATCTGCTGAAATCCAAGGGTCACCTTGAAGATCGTCTGCCACCGCTCGACGTGTTGGATGACGTCATGTACAAGGCGATCGCGGTCGGTTTCGCCTTTTTCACGATCGCCACGATTCTCGGCGCGCTGTGGGCGGCAGAAGCCTGGGGCGGCTACTGGTCCTGGGACCCGAAGGAAACCTGGGCACTGATCGTCTGGCTTAACTATGCTGCTTGGCTGCACATGCGGCTGATGAAGGGACTGCGCGGACAGGTTGCTGCCTGGTGGGCTGTGACCGGCTTACTGGTCACTACCTTCGCCTTCCTCGGTGTGAACATGTTCTTGTCGGGCTTGCACTCATACGGCGAACTTTGATCCAAACAAGGCTGCTTCGGCAGCCTTGTTAACTAAGGGGTTAAACATGCTGATTCGCTTTCCACATCACAACGAACCACTGCCTTCAGAGATCACGCCGCGTGAATTAGCAGCTTCGCGGCGCCTCTTCATGCAGCAAATGGCTGCCGGAACCCTCGCCGCCACGGGACTGGTCGATGCCGGCATCGCAGCAGACGCGGTGCAGCGCCAGCAATTACCCGCTCAGCGCAACACAAGATATATCGCGCCCGACAAGCCGACTGCGTACGCGGATGCGACTACCTACAACAACTTCTATGAATTCGGTACCGATAAAGGCGATCCGGCGATGAATGCCGGCACGCTGAGAACGCGGTCGTGGACCGTGCGCATCGATGGCGAGGTAAAAAAGCCGATGATGCTCGACATGGATAGCTTGCTGAGGCTGGCGCCGATGGAAGAGCGCTTGTACCGGCTGCGTTGCGTCGAAGGCTGGTCGATGGCGATTCCTTGGATCGGCTTTCCGTTTGCTGAGCTGATCCGCAAAGTCGAGCCGACCGGTAATGCAAAATTTGTCGAGTTCACGACGCTGGCAGATCGCTCACAGATGCCGGGTATAGGCAGTAGAGTGTTGAACTGGCCCTATGTAGAAGGCTTGCGCATCGACGAGGCGAATCACCCGCTGACGCTGCTCACCTTCGGTATGTATGGGCAGGTACTACCCAATCAAAATGGCGCGCCGGTACGCATCGTGGTGCCGTGGAAATACGGATTCAAGTCGGCGAAATCTATTGTCCGCATACGCTTCACTGAGTCGCAGCCCAAGACATCGTGGAATCAGGCTGCCGCAGACGAGTACGGCTTCTTCTCTAACGTGAATCCAGAGGTCGATCATCCGCGCTGGTCGCAGGCTAGCGAGCGTCGTATCGGCGAGGACGGTTTCTTCACCAAGAAGCGCAAGACGCAAATGTTCAATGGCTACCCGGAGGTGGCGTCGCTCTATACCGGTATGGATCTGAAAAAGTTCTATTGACGCGATGGTACTGACCACGGCGCAATTCAGCCTATTGAAGCGTACGTTGTTTGCGCTGGCGCTGCTGCCCTTGTTGCGTGTAGTGCTGATGGGTTTTCAGGACAAGCTTGGTGCCAATCCCATTGAATACATCACTCGCGCTAGCGGCGACTGGACCCTGTATTTACTTTGCCTCACGCTGGCGATCACGCCGCTGCGTCGTTTCACTGGTCAGCAATGGCTGATTAAGTTGCGCCGCATGATCGGCTTGTTCGCATTCTTCTACGCTTGCCTACACTTCACCACATTTATCTGGTTTGATCATTTCTTCGACGTGGCCGATATAGCAAAAGACGTCATCAAGCGGCCATTCATCACTGTTGGTTTTACAGCATTCGTGTTGCTGATACCGCTGGCACTGACTAGCACGCATACGATGCAGCGGAAGTTGGGGCGACATTGGGTGCAGCTACACCGGCTGATCTACCTGATCGCGGTGCTTGGCATACTGCACTTCTGGTGGATGAGGGCCGGAAAAAACAACTTCGGCGAGCCGCTATTGATGGGGATGGTGATTGCCGGGCTGCTAGGGTTCAGAGTTTTCTGGCGCTGGAGAGCCGCGCGCAGCGTCGGGTGAAGGCCCCGGGGTAAACCCGGGTGGGTATCGCTGTGCTCAACCTACCCTATGACCATTTACTTCGGTATGGACTCCAGCGCAAACAAGTCTGCCGGATTCTCCCGCTGCCTGATCACCGTGAACGAGTCACCATCGACCAGCACTTCCGCAGCGCGTCCACGGGTGTTGTAGTTCGACGCCATTGTCATGCCATATGCACCCGCCGACATGATCGCCAGCCGGTCGCCCGGTTCAAGCGCGAGCTTTCGGCCGCGGGCTAGCCAGTCGCCGGATTCGCATACAGGACCAACCACGTCGTATTCCATGGCATGCGCCTCGCGACGTTGCAGGGGCTGTACGCCATGCCAGGCTTCGTACATCGCCGGACGCATCAAATCATTCATCGCGGCATCGACCACTGCAAAATTCTTGGTTGCGCCATGTTTCAGGTACTGCACCTCAGTCAGCAGTACACCCGCATTGCCGACGATTGAGCGGCCTGGCTCGAACATCACACTGATGGGCTTGCCGTCATATTTTTCTTTGCGCCAGCGATCAATACGGGCGAACAGTCGCGACAAGTAGTCGCTCACGGCTACCGGCTTCTCGTCATCATAGGTAATACCGATGCCGCCGCCGATATCGAGATGATGAAGGTCGATTCCCTGCGCATGCAGCCGGTCAGCCAGTTCTATCACCTTGTCCAGCGCCTCCAGCAGCGGCGCATCGTCAAGCAGTTGGGAGCCGATGTGACAGTCGATACCGGTCACATCAATATTCGGAAGGCTGGCTGCTACCCGGTAGGTGTCCAGCGCATCCTCAAATGCGATACCGAACTTGTTTTCTTTGAGTCCGGTCGAGATATAGGGATGCGTCTTCGGATCAACGTCTGGATTCACGCGTAGCGATACGCGCGCGCGCTTGCCGAGGCTCTGCGCAACTTCATTGAGCCTGTGTAGTTCAGGGATGGATTCAACGTTGAAACACAGGATCTCATGCGATAGCGCGAGCTTCATTTCCTCGCGTGACTTGCCAACGCCGGAAAAAATCACCTTATGCGGGTCACCCCCTGCAGCAATTACGCGCAGTAATTCACCGCCGGACACGATGTCGAAGCCTGAGCCAAGCTGCCCAAGCAGATGCAGCACGGCCAAATTGGAATTTGATTTCACCGAGTAGCAAACCAGCGCGCCATCATCGCCGCGACCGTGAGCGCGGCAGGCATTGGCGTATGCGAGGAAATTCTCGGTCAGCGCAGCGCGCGAATAGACATAGGCGGGTGTGCCGACAGCCTCGGCAATGTGGGCCAGAGGCACGGCTTCGGCGTGCAGCGCATTGCCGCGATATTCAAAGTGCAGCATGGTCAGGGATTGCGGGGTTGATCAGAGCGGTTTACCGGCTGCGCATCGAACTCGCTGTCCGTTGTCGCCTTAGCCGGCTGGTCGGGCAGGCGCAGTGGGCCGGTCTGTCCGCAGGCGTTCAAGCCAACGGCGACGATCGTCGCTAGAATGCAAAGAAATAGGCGCATTGAGAGTCTTGTCCTGCAGGCGGAGCAGCGCCAACCTAGGCGCGATATGCATCGAAAAACCTTCTGGAGTTTAGCATGACCGAAACCGAATTCCTGACCATCGCTGGAAGTGTGCTCGATCAGATTGAGTCTGCATTCGAGCGCGCCGGCGAGGCTGCTGACATCGATGTCGAGTGCAGTCGTAGCGGTAACGTCCTCGAGATCGAATTTGTCGACCACGGCAGCAAGATCATCGTCAATACTCAGGCGCCGATGCAGGAGATCTGGGTCGCCGCACGCGCCGGCGGCTTTCACTACCGTCTCAATGAGAGTCGGTGGCTCGATACCCGCGATGGCACCGAACTTTACGCCGCGTTGTCACGTCTTGCCAGCGGTCAGGCTGGCCAGCAGATGCTGATCGCAGCGTGATCAGAAAATTTCGCTTTTAGTTCCTTCTTTCGGCGCTTCTTTGGGAGCTTCCTTCGGCGCGTCTGATGGCGGTGTCGTTCCAGCCGGCTTGTCTTCGCCGCTCTGTCCACCGAGCGAGCTGACACTGCCGCCTTCCACATATTCGGTGTACATAAAGTCGCCGCTGTGTGTGGTCACGCCTGCCGGAACCTCGCGCTCGACCACCGGCAGCGCCGGCAGCGCTTTGGCCATGTAGCCAATCCAGATCGGCAGCGCGAGACCACCACCGGTTTCCTTGTTACCGAGGTTCTTCGGTTTATCGAAACCTATCCAGGCCACACCAACCAGATTCGGGTGATAGCCAGCGAACCAGGCATCAATGGAATCATTGGTGGTGCCGGTTTTGCCGGCGATGTCGACGCGTTTCAATGACAGCGCGCGCATGGCGGTGCCATGCCTCACCACATCCTTGAGCATGCTGTCGATCACATAGGCATTACGCGCATCAATCACGCGTAGCGTTTCATCACCGGCCTTCTCCGGGGTCACCTGGAACAGCGGCTTGCCGTCGCTGCTGGTGATTTTCGAAATCAGGTAGGGATTCACTTTATATCCGCCGTTCGCGAATACCGAATATGCGCCGGCCAGCTGTAGCGGCGTGACCGAACCCGCGCCCAGCGCGAGCGTCAGGTACGGTGGGTTCTTCTCTGCTTCAAAGCCGAAGCGAGTCACGTACTCCTGCGCGTAAGCCGGTCCGATCTTATCCAGTATGCGGATTGAGATCATGTTCTTCGACTTCGTCAGGCCCTTGCGCATAGTCATCGGGCCTTCGTACTTGCCGTCGTAGTTTTTGGGCTCCCACGCTTGCGATCCGGTTTGCGAAGCGTCGAAGCTCAGTGGCGCGTCGTTCACCACCGTGCCCGGCCAGAAACCTTTCTCCAGTGCCGCTGAATAGATGAAGGGTTTGAATGACGAACCCGGCTGGCGCCAAGCCTGAGTGACGTGATTGAATTTGTTGCGGTTGAAATCGAAACCGCCGATCAGGGCGCGGATGCCGCCGCTTTCAGCATTCACCGCGACGAAGGCCGACTCGACTTCCGGCAGCTGGATGATTGACCAGGTGCTGCTTTCTTGCATCACACGGATGATCGCACCGCGACGAACCCGTTTATTCGATGGCACTTTCTCCGTCAGTGAGTTGGCTGCCATGCCCAGTCCCGTATCGGAGATCGTGATTTCTTCACCGGAAGCCAGCACAGCGCGTAGCGTCTTGGGGCCAGTAGACAGTACGACCGCCGCTACCAGGCCATCGCTATCCGGATGCTCGGCCAGCTCGGATTCGATCGCTGCTTCAGCTTCACCCTTGTCTGCCGGGATGTCCATGTAGCCTTCAGGACCGCGATACGGCTGGCGCTTCTCGTAGTCAAGCACGCCGCGACGCAAGGCGAGATAAGCGGCGTCCTGATCTGCTTTGGTAATCGTGGTGAAGACATTCAGGCCACGCGTGTAGGCGTCTTCCTTGAACTGCTCGTACACCATCTGGCGCGCCATCTCGGCCACGTATTCTGCGTGCACGCCGAAGTCATTGCTGTCCATCTTGATCTTCAGCTTTTCGTCGCGCGCCTGCTCGTACTGCTGAGAACTGATGTAGCCGAGGTCATGCATGCGCTGAAGGATGTAGAGCTGACGCCCTTTAGCGCGCTTAGGATTGACGACCGGGTTATTGGCCGACGGGGCTTTGGGCAGACCAGCCAGCATCGCCGCTTCAGCGATGCTGATCTCAGACAGTTTCTTGCCAAAATAAATCTGTGCAGCAGATGCAAAGCCATACGAGCGCTGTCCCAGATAAATCTGGTTCATGTACAACTCAAGAATCTGATCTTTGGTCAGCGTTTTTTCGATCTTCCAAGCCAGCAGTACTTCATACAGCTTGCGTTTAATGGTTTGTTCGCTAGACAGGAAAAAGTTACGCGCGACCTGCTGCGTGATCGTCGATGCTCCCTGACGGCTACCGCCGAGCGCGTTATGAACAGCAGCGCGCAAAATACCCCAGTAGTCGACGCCATGATGCTCGTAGAACCGATCATCCTCGATCGCGAGTACCGCTTGCTTCATGACCTTGGGAATGTCCTTATAGCGAACTAGACTGCGGCGCTCTTCTCCGAATTCGCCGATCAGCACATTGTCTGCAGAGAAAACGCGCAACGGCATTTTCGGCTGATAGGTTGCCAATGAGTCGATGTCGGGCAAGTTCGGATAGGCCATCATCAGCATGAAGCTGAGCAGCAAAAATCCGATAAACGCAAGTCCAGCAAGAACACCGAACACGCTAAGGGCAACTTTGACGGGCGCAGGCAAATTGCCGCCGCGCTTGCCTTCATTGGCGCCGTCGGACGGAGACTGGTTATTCATTCGGAAGCAGAGAAAATGCGGCGGTGATTGACAGTGATCATTATAGCGGTAGGCCATCGTTCATCACCGGGCAAAGAGGCCTGAGTCAGGACCAAGCAGCGATTGCTGCGATGAACGGATGCGGGATTCGCGTCAGCATTTGACAACGCGCGATCTTCAACGCTTTACATCACGGAAATCCGCTTGCTAGCATCGCCACTCGTTTCGAAATTGATAATGCGAGGTTGTTGCGGATGCTGTCTTTCGGTCGTTGGTGGGGGCAGGTCCAGATGCCTGTATTGGGCGTCGACATAGGTGCCGGCGGCATTCGCCTGGTGGAGTTTGCCCGAGATCGGCGGCCACGTATCGCCCATTACGCGCACCGTCCTCTTCCGCAGGGCGCAATGCGTGACGGCAGCATTTTGATGCACGATACTGTACGAGACGCCTTACGCGATGCTCTGCGCGATAGCGGTAGTCGTTTACGCCATACCGCTCTTGCGCTGCCTGCCGCTGCGGTCATCAAGAAAACGCTGACGCTGCCCCAGTCCCTATCTGAGGATGAACTCGAAATGCAGGTTGAGGCCGAAGCGGGTGCCTCATTGCCCTTCGCGCGCGACGAGATTGGTATTGATTTCGAAGTCACCGGGCCGAGTGCGATTCAGCCGGATGACGTCGACGTATTACTAGTCGCAGCGCGAAAGGAAAAAATCGACGAACGAACGGCAATTGCCGAGTCCGTTGGACTCAAACCGATGATCGTGGATGTTGAAACGCATGCGCTGATGTCGGCTATTGCGATGTTTGATGCTGAACGAGACGCGTCCCGTTCGCAGCTGATCGCGGTGATGCAACTCGATCCTGATCGGAGCCATGGATTTTTCATGCTCGACGGCGTACTGCTCTACGA